>JBEIPV010000121.1:0-8376 GCA_040376855.1 Bacteriovorax sp. | reverse complement strand
GAATTGGGGAGTTCCTGTTTTGGAATTACCTTTTTCATTTGAAGGTTTTGTCATGTGGACAGCGAAGAAAGGGAAAAATGAATTTGGCAGAGAAACGGGAGCGGAATTTAATTTAGATACCATGCTTATGTGGGATGTTGGTAGAACACTTGCAATCGCTCCTAAAAAGTTCAGATTGGGAATCGAGTACCAGTACTGGCGCAATAAGTTTGGAAATACTATGGATCAAACAAGAGCAGCTGGTGGTGGATCTACGGCGAGTACACCGATGATCAGAGCTCAGTATTATTTTTAAGTAAAAAAAAGGCTTCCATTTCGGAAGCCTTTATCTTTTTTAATTATCCATCAATTCTACAAGTCTGACGCCCACGAATTTCGTAAGTGCATTGACTGTAAGCTTTTCTACAAGCTTCACCTTTTACATCTGAATGCTCAGGGCCAGTGTGTGTCTGAATGTATGATTGAACATAGTATCCGGCAGGGTCAAATCTTGAAGCTCTGCAAGTTTCAGTGACCTGACGAGGTGGTCTTGGTTGTGGGTAAGGATATCCTCCGCCGCCATTAGTTCCTCTGGTCTGGCATCTCCATCCGCGAGTTGTATTTCTTGAAAGTTCATAGTTACAAAATTCTTCAGACTGAGCACAAGCTTGACGTAGTGTTTGTCCGTATCCAGTGAAGCTTCTGATTGAAACATCGTAGTAATCAACAATGTCAGTTGTACATGTCACTGTTGATGTTGGAGGAAAGGGAGGTCTATTAGGAGTGATGACACCGTCGTTTTCTTCACAGAAAGCATCCATATACTTTCCTTGTCTTTGTCCTTCTGAAAGCGCTACACGGCAAGCGTAATCAGCGTCACTGCATGCAGCGTATTTACCGTAGGCCATGCGAGTGTGAGTTTCATACTCGTATCCATAACGGTCTTTGATGACATACGAACAAGAATCAATAGCAAATGAAACAGTTGAAACACTCATAAGAAATAGGGCCAGCAATGTTTTCATAATCTTTCTCCTAAGAAAAGTACTCTTCAAGACTTAAAGTGGGTTTATCTGAGTATTGCGCTTTTTTCAAACAAGAGTCAGTCTAAGAAACGAAAAAAGGCCGTTTTCACGGCCTTTGTAAGTATTTTTTTAATGTGAAAGATAAATCAGAATCATTATGGCACTAGTAGTTTTAACACTCTTTCTTGGCCGATTGTACGGATGAATCCTGCTAGCTTTGGACCTTTTTCAAGGTTAATCAGCTTTTTATAAAGAAGCGTGAACACTGGCATTGGCTCTAGTTCATGAGAATTGATGATTTCATACATTTTCTCATGCAGGGCCTTATCATCAGTGATGTAACTCCACTGAGTCTTTAAATAGGTGTGTAGGTCGTTTAGAAGAGCTGTTTGTTTTGCATCCAGATCCATTTTTACAACCTCAGTATTTAAAGAGAATTTAAATTCTTCAGGAGCTGAGTTTTCAATCCAGTAAGCTGCTCTTTGAGCGCGCTCTAAGAAGCGCCTTTCATCACGCTCGTTTTTGATTTCTGCATTGTAGAAACCACGGCTGCGTTTGATATCAAGATCGTTGATTTGAAGCACGTTACAAAGGTGACGGAATGCTGGTTGGAAAGGCATCTCTTTTGGTGTTTCACCAATTTGAGAAAGTTCGTAAACTCTTTTTGCCATTGCGACTTTTTTCTCGTTACCAGCTTCAAGGCCAAAAGCTAAGCGCTCCATTCTGTCGAAGTCTTCATAGTTTTTGATTACGTCTAAGTCGAATGATAATCCAAAGTCGATGTTTGTTTTATAGCTTGCAAAAATCCAGCGGACCATTTCCGGTTCGTACACATCAAGAACGTCGTTAACGGTTACAAGGTTCCCTTTTGAAGAACTCATTTTTCCGCCCATACCTTTGATAGATACGAAGTCGTATTGAAGGTACATAGGAGCTTTCCATCCATAAACTTCAGCAACGATGTCTTTAGCTGTTGTAAAAGATCCACCTTGAGATGAGTGGTCTTTTCCACCTGGCTCGAAGTCTACTTTTTCAAAGGCCCATCTCATCGGCCAATCCATACGCCATGGAAGTTTTGCTCTTGAAGTTGTTTCTAAATCAAGTGCACCAGTGTGCTTACAGTCTTCAGCATCACATGTGTATTCAAGCTTATTGTGGCCATCGTATTTTGTGGCCGTTGTTTTATCGCGGTTACATTTTTCACAGTAAACAGAAACCGGCATCCAGCTGTCTGGAAGGGGAGTTGATCTCCACTTGTTTAAGATCGCTGCAATGGTGTCTTTCTTTTGAAGAGTTAATTTAATTTGCTCTTTATAGGTTCCATTCTTGTATTTATCAGCTTGGTAAATCGGCTCAAGCTCGATTCCCATTTTTTTTAATTGTGCTTCAAAACTTGCTTCGTGGTGAGCAGCGTATGATTTGTGATCTCCAAAAGGATCTGGAGTATCAACGATTGGTTGAAATAAGTATTTTGCCAGTTCTTCTTGCTTCGGAAGATTCGCTGGAACTTTTCTGAAAGTATCGTAGTCATCCCAAGAGAAGATAAAGCGAACTTTTTTACCGCGCTTTTTAAGTCCACGAGCAACCAGTTCAGTTGTCATTACTTCGCGGAAGTTTCCAAAGTGAACAACACCAGAAGGAGTGATCCCGCTTGCGAGAGTGTACGTTTCTTTGTCTTCCTGACGGATAAGTTTGTCAGCGGTAAGATCCGCCCAGTGAACAGCATCGTTTAGTGCTTGAGACATATTGTGAATCCTTTTTTACTTCGTAAGTCGTGTGTGATTATTCGATGCCAAGACGAGCTTTTAAATCATCTTGCGTAAGAGATCCTTTTTCAACTTCAAGGTTTGCTACCACTAAAGCTTTTTGATAAAGAGGGCGCTCTTCTGCTGCAACAAGAGTCAGGTCGATGTGTTTTTGATTTTTTACTTCTGACCACTTTACGGCATTTTTCAAAATAGTGATCGCTTCATCTAATGTCATGAATTTTTATCCTTTAGTTACCCAGGTATGCTTTTTTGATTTCCGGGTTAGATAATAATTCACTCGATTTGCCTTGCAAAGTGATTTCGCCATTGGTGAGAACATAAGCGCGGTGAGAAATTTTTAAGGCAAGATTAGCATTTTGTTCAACTAGTAAAATAGTCATTCCCAGTTGATTAATTTCTGTAATAGCACGAAAAATTGTTCCAACCAGAATCGGCGCAATTCCAAGTGAGGGCTCGTCTAATAAAAGTAATTTTGGGCGTGCCATGTAAGCGCGAGCAATAGCAAGCATTTGCTGTTCTCCACCTGACAATGTCTGCGCCAATTGAGATTTTCTCTCTAATAATTTGGGGAATAAGTTGTAAACAAAATCCAAATCTTTTTTGATTCCATCCGCGTCTGTTCGCAAATAAGCGCCCATATCTAAATTTTCTTTAATCGATAAATTGGCAAAAATCTGGCGACCTTCTGGCGACTGGGCCAGTCCCAGGGCCGTGATGCGGTGAGCGGGAATTTTTTGAATAGCTTGATTATCGAAAATAATTTCACCAGAGCTAGGTTTTAAGAGACCTGAAATGGTGTGCAGAGTAGTGGTTTTACCTGCTCCGTTACTTCCTAAAAGGGTGACGATTTCACCTTGTTTGATTTCCAAACTGAGATTTTTTACGGCGTGAATATTTCCGTAATAAGTATTTAAGTTTTTAATTTCTAAAATAGGGTGTGAATTAATTGTCATAATTAATGTCCAGTATCTATGTCGGCACCAAGATAGGCCTCAATAACTTTTGGGTTGTTCTGGATGTCTTTTGCAGCACCTTCAGCAATCAGGTTTCCATAATCGAGTACAAAAATCTTCTCTGCAATTCCCATAACTAAATTCATATCGTGTTCGATTAAGATCACGGCGATTTGAAATTGGTCGCGGATAAAGTGAATCAGCTCACTCAATTCTTTTGTTTCAGTTGGGTTCATTCCGGCCGCAGGTTCATCTAATAAAAGAAGTTTTGGTCTGGTCGCTAGTGCGCGGGCCATTTCCAGTTTTCTTTGAGCACCGTAAGGAAGATTTTTAGCGAGTAAATCTTTTTTATCAGCAAGATGAAAAAGCTCTAACAGTTTTAGAGACTCTTCAGTAATCAATTTTTCTTCTTGGCGGTATTTTTTTGTTTTAAAAATTCCGTCGAAAAAAGAGTAATTGATTCTGGTGTGGCGAGCGATTCTAATATTGTCGATGACACTTAGATTGTTAAAGAGTCTGATGTTTTGAAAAGTTCTGGCGATACCAAGTTTGGTAATGTCGCTGGCCTTTTTAGCACTGATCTTTTGACCGTCTAAAGTCACAGATCCTTCCGTTGGAGAATAAATCCCGGTGATGGTATTAAAGAGTGTGGTTTTACCAGCGCCATTGGGCCCAATAACTGCAACCAGATCTGTTTTTCCAACTGATATAGTGACATTTTTCACGGCCGTTAAACCGCCAAATCTCATGGTAACATTATCAATATTTAAAAGAGCAGGAGTCGTCATTATGCCCTCCCTTTTTGCATTCTCTTTTTCTCAAAGAGTTCATACGGTCCAAAAATCCCTTGAGGGCGAGTGAGCATGAGAATAATCATCAATGCTGCGTAAATAGATACACGCCATGTTGAGATATCTGATCCGATAAGTTTTAGGACTTCAGGTAAAATTGTTAAGATAATGGCCCCTACAATTGAGCCGGTTACAGAACCCTGGCCACCTAAAATCACCATAACTAAAATACTTACACTCCACATGAAGCTGAAGTTATTTGGGTGAAGAAACTGCTGATCATGAGCGACTAGTGAGCCGGCAATGCCTGCGATTCCTGCACCGATGATGAAAGCAAATAATTTGTACCTAAAAAGATTGATCCCCATTGTTTCTGCCGCAATTTCATCTTCTCTAATCGAAATGATGGCGCGTCCAAAAGCAGATCGTTTCAGGTTAAGCATGAAAATCGTTGTCAGCACAACCATGCCCCAAACCCAGTAAGCATTAGTCCATTTTGGAATGGCCGTAAAACCTCTTGGTCCTCCGATACTTTCAGTGTTCATGATGATGATACGTAAAATCTCACTAAAGCCGATAGTAGCAATAGCAAGGTAGTCACCTTTTAATCGCAGACAAGGAATACCAATCAGAAGCCCGCATAAAGCAGCGGCCAAAAAACCGATACTCACGGCAATGATCATATTGAGAGTGGGATCAATCGGAAGTGCAAAGAAAACTCCGTACACAGCGCTGGCATAAGCACCTACGCCCCAGAATCCTGCATGGCCCAGTGAAAACTGTCCGCAGTAACCGTTGATCAGGTTTAAGCTTAATGTCAGTGTAATGAAAATTCCCACATTAGAGAGAATTTGTAAGTAGTAATCCATTTAAACTTTTTCCTTCACATTTTTGCCCAGAATTCCTGATGGCTTAATTAAAAGAATAATAATCAAAATAAAAAATGAAACTCCATCTCTGAAGCTCGATTTATAAAGACCAGCAACCATGTTCTCGGCGATTCCTAAAATGAATCCACCTATCGCTGCTCCTGGAATAATTCCAATCCCGCCAACAACGGCAGCAACGAAAGCTTTTAAACCTAAACTCATTCCCATCATCGGGTCTACCGACATGGTGTAGCCCATAAGAATTCCGGCAAGGCCAGCAAGGGCCGCACCTAAGAAGAAAGTAAAGGCGATAATCTTATTGGTATTGATCCCCATTAATTCAGCGGCCTTTAAATTAAAAGATGTCGCTCTCATCGCCACACCAATTTTAGTGAAGTGAGTGAGCCACCATAAAAAGAAAAGGATGAACAAAGTAAGACCAAAAATAAAAACCTGGATATTAGAAACGTTGACTTCACCAAAGTTGTAAATCACTTCAGTAAAAACCGGAGGAATTGTTTTTGGATCAGCACCAAAAACCAATTGGCCAGTGTATTGGAAAAAGAGAGAGGCCCCGATGGCCGTGATTAAAGCGGGAATTCTTCCTTCACCTCTGATCGGACGGTATAAAAAACGCTCGACGATTAAAGCAACAATTCCTGCACCAATCATGCTGGCAAGAATAGCAACAGGCATCGGCAACTGGAATCTTAATGCGAAGTAGCCGCAGAAGGCCCCAAGCATTAAGAATTCACCGTGCGCGAAATTCACTAAGCGGATGATCCCATAAACCATGGTGTAACCCAGGGCCACGATCGCATAGAGCGAGCCCTGGGCAATACCGTTTATAAGATATTGAAGACAATCCCAAAAAAAATAGATTGTATCCTGACTCATAATTATGGATTTACTCTAGAGTGGAAAACATAACCAGAAGGTGTTGCTTCAAGAACAACTGCCGACTTCGTAGGATTTCTGTTTTTATCAAAAGTAATTGTTCCAGTGATCCCTTGGTAACCTTTTGTAGCTACTAGAGCGTCTCTGATGTCAGTTGGCTTTGTCGATTTTGCTCTCTTGATAGCGTCAGCAACGATACCAAGTGAATCATATCCAAGGGCCGCGAACGATCCTGGTTTTGTTCCGTAAGCTTTTTCGTATTCTTTTACGAAGTTTTGTACCACTGGAGATTTATCATCTGGAGCAAAGTGGTTAGAGATGTATGATCCCTTAACAGCTTCACCCGCGATTTCGAAAAGTTTTGGAGAATCCCATCCATCACCACCAAGGAATGGAACGTTAATTCCAAGTGCTCTTGCTTGTTTTACGATCAGACCAACTTCAACATAGTATCCTGGAATGAAGACGAAATCAGGATTCGCTCTTTTTACTTTTCTTAGAAGAGACTGGAAGTCTGTATCTTTAGCAGCGTAAGTTAACTCTTCAGTGTTAACCATTTTTCCACCAAGTTTTGTGAATTCATCACTGAAAGCTTTTGCTAATCCTTTAGAGTAGTCAGAAGTGTTTTCAACAAGAATTAACCCTTTTGTTTTTTTCAAAGTTTGAACAGCGAATTTCGCCATAACAACACCCTGGAAATCATCAGTAAAACAAGCGCGAGTGATAAAGTTACCAACTTGAGTAACTTTTGCGTTTGTTGCAGTTGGAGTGATAAAAGGAATTTTTGCTTCCTGAACGATAGGAGCAGAAGCTAGTGCTAAAGAAGAAGTTGGAGCTCCGATCATAACCGAAACTTTATCAACGCTTAAGAGTTTTCTTGTCGCGTTTGTCGACTCGATGGCCTCAGACTTATCGTCTTCGATAATTAAATCGAATTTTTTTCCAGTTCCTTTTTTTAGTTTTTCGTACGCCAGCTTGATACCGTTTGTATTTTCTTGTCCAAACGTTGCAGTCGCACCTGTCATAGGTGATACAACACCGATTTTTAGGTCAGCTGCCGTAGCAGTTCCTAGCATCAGTAAAGCCGTCATAGTTGCCAACATTCTGTATGGCGTTGAGGTCATTTTCATTAAGCACTCCTTTGTAAAATAAAGCAGATATAATTCATCGGTTAATCGTTTAACAATAATAACAGTAACATGCGGGACTCTTATGTAAAGTTATTTACACTATTTTTATTGTAAACATATAAGCGCCCGAAATACCAAAGTTTTTTAATAGAGTTAACTTTTTTTAGATTGTTATGGATTCACCTTAGAGTGAAAGACAAAACTAGAGGCCGTCGCTTCAAGAACAACTGCCGACTTAGTAGGATTTCTGTTTTTATCAAAAGTAATGACTCCAGTGACTCCTTGATAATCTTTTGTAGCTACTAAAGCGTCTCTGATGTCAGTTGGTTTTGTCGATTTTGCTCGCTTGATAGCATCAGCAATAATGCCAAGTGAATCATATCCAAGGGCCGCAAACGATCCTGGTTTTGTTCCGTAGGCTTTTTCATATTCTTTCACAAAATTTTGAACGACAGGAGTTTTATCATCTGGGGCAAAGTGAGTTGAAATGTATGATCCCTTAACAGCAGCACCTGCGATTTCGAAAAGCTTTGGTGAAGCCCATCCATCACCACCCAGGAATGGAACGTTGATTCCTAGTGCCCTTGCTTGTTTTACGATCAGAGCAACTTCAACATAATATCCAGGAATAAAAATAAAATCAGGATTCGCTCTCCTTACTTTTCTTAAAAGTGATTGGTAATCTGTATCTTTAGCAGCGTAAGTTAGCTCTTCAGTATTAACCATTTTTCCACCAAGCTTGGTGAATTGCTCAGTGAAAGCTTTCGCTAAACCTCTAGAGTAGTCAGAGGTATTTTCAACCAAAATTAGGCCTCTCGTTTTTTTCAATGTATTCACAGCGAATTTTGCCATAACAATACCTTGAAAATCATCAGTGAAGCACGTGCGTGCTATATAGTCGCCGATGAGTGTGACTTTTGGATTTGTTGCTGTCGGAGTGAGAAAGGGGATTTTCGCTTGTTG
>JBEIPV010000213.1:0-2606 GCA_040376855.1 Bacteriovorax sp. | reverse complement strand
GATTAAAACACAGGCCAACAAAATTAATAAAAACTTTGAACAAATGTGCAATTAATCGGAGAAGACAATGAAACTAACTTCAAAAATGATCCTAGTTACAACCATGATGATGTCATCACTAACTTTTGCTCAGGTGAGCATTGGTGATAAACAATTCCCTGAAGATGGAAAAGTTTATAGGCCAGGAAGAGATGTTGGTTTTGATCAATATAAAGCAAAGTCATTAATGGGAACGAAAAAAATCGTTTTAACTTTTGATGATGGACCAGATCCAATTCAAACTCCAAGATTATTAGACATCTTGAAAAAATATAACGTGAAGGCCACTTTCTTCATGCTTTCAGAAAAATTCACAGATAAAAACATGCCGTTAATTAAGCGTGTTGCAATGGAAGGCCATACAATCGCCAGCCACCACCATGACCATGATAACAACAATAATAAATCTGAATCTAGCTATAGAGCGGGATTAAAAGATTCAATTCTAAAAATTGCGAAAGTAATGGAAGAAGTAAACGCTCCAAGCAGAGAAATCTACTACCGTTTTCCTTACGGAGCATATGGATCAGGGTCTCTTTCTTACCACCACTTCAATGTTATGAAAGAAGTGTCTCAAGAGCTTTTTGGTGACAACTGTATCAACTTCGCATTTTGGGATATCGATTCACTAGATTGGTTAAAACCAATGGATCAAAAAGACATCATTGCTAACGTTATTTCAAACGTAGAAGGTGGAACAGCTTACAATATGGTAAAGGGAAGATTTTCAGGTAAATCAAAGAAAGATAAGTACACTATCTCTCATCCAATGGGTGGTGGGGTTGTTTTAATGCACGATATCCACGCTCGTTCAGTTGATGCAGCAGAAGTTCTTCTTAAGACACTTAAACAAAAAGGAATCGAAGTTGTTAATTTAAGTGATGTTGAAGAATATTCTTACAAAGGTAAAGAGTGTCGCTTAGTAAAATAAGTCATTCTCCAAATTAAATTCAAAAGTATCCAAAAGCAGCCTCATTTGAGGCTGTTTTTTATTTAGGTCTTATTGTAGAATCATGGCATCTCTTTAACAGGATTAAAGCTATGTTCATGGATAAGAAATTTTTAAAAATGCGCGACGGAGCGGAGCTCTACACACAAGTTAAAGAATCGGGAAGCCCGGTTTGGATTATCGCCACTCACGGAATCGGTGAGCACCTTGAAAGACATAAATACTTAGCAGAGCTCTTTGGGCACGATTTTAACGTGTTTCAATACGATCTTAGGGGTCATGGCAGAAGCTCTGGAAAAAAAGCTTATATCCAGGATTTTTCATTGTTCATGGAAGACTTGAGAGAGATTACGAAATTTCTTAAAGAGAAGTATCGTATGGAGCGCTATATTCTGTTCGGACACTCAATGGGTTCTTTAATTAGCTGCTCATTTATTCAAAACTATGTGGATGAAAATAATTATCCAGAAAGATTGATCGTCAATGCCCCTCCGGTTGGAGCAGGTGGACCAGCTGGTCCAATCGTTAATCTTCTTCCTGCCGGTCTGTTTAACATGGCCAGCGATCTTCCATATTCACTGCCTTTAAAAGGCCTGGTGGATTTAAATTATTTATCTCACGACCCAAGAGTTAAAGAAGAGTATATTAAAGATCCATTAAATTCCATGAAGCTTGAATCAAAGCTTTTACTAGAGCTGGTAAAAACAGCAAAAGCGACATTCTCACGCCCACTTAGATCTAAATGCCCAAGCTACGTTTCAGTAGGGAGTGCAGATCGAATTATCGGGAGCAATGAGCTGATCGATTACTTTACGAATGTGGATAAATCTTTCCAGTTAAAAGTTTTTGATGGTGCTTACCATGAAATCCATAATGAAATTGAAAAATACAGAAAACCATACTTCGAACATTTAAAAACAATTTTTAACGAAGTACTTTTTACATCAAATTAAACTATGAAAATCTACAGTGCAAAAGTTTTAGAGTGGCTAGAAAAAATTAAATCACAACAACCGGCCGTATGCGATTGGATTGGGATTTATTACAAAGAGTCTTATATCGATAAACTTGATTCTACCGATCTGGTCCTAGGCCCTTATATCGGAGAAGAGACTGAGCACGTCCGCATTTCCATTGACCGTGGATTTTGTGGCATGGCCTTACGTGAAGAGCGCACAGTGAACGTGGCCGACGTGACGAAAGATTCAACTCATATTGCCTGTAGTTTAAAAACCAGATCAGAACTGGTGGTTCCTATTGCTGATAAAAGCGGAAAGTATGTAGCTGAGCTAGATATTGACTGCAACAGACTTAATGCTTTTACTCCTGAGCTGGAAGCGTTTTTTAATCAGGCCGTTAAATCATTTCCTTTATTGGAAGAATACATTCCACTGCCATTAGAGCAACTTGAAACACCTCGTTTGATTTTGAGAAAAGTCAGAGAGAGTGATCTTCAGGATATTTTCGACTACTGCAAGAATCCTAATGTCGCTCGCCATGTAACGTGGGAGCCGCATGAGAGTTTGGAAGATTCAAAGAAATTTATTCAATATGGTCTCAATTCATATGCGATAGGCGCACCTGAGCCTATGGTTTTAATTCTGAAAGATGATCCTTC
>JBEIPV010000058.1:0-18309 GCA_040376855.1 Bacteriovorax sp. | reverse complement strand
TGGAAAAAAGTAACTGAAGCCGTTCATCTTAAAGGTGGATCCATCATCATGCAGCTTTGGCACGTAGGAAGAATTTCAGATCCGATGTTTTTAAATGGTGAGACACCTGTTGCACCAAGCGCGATTGCGGCCTCAGGTCATGTCAGTCTAGTTCGTCCTGAAAAATCTTACGTTACACCAAGAGCACTTTTATTATCAGAAATTCCCGCCATCGTTGAAGCTTATAGAGTTGGTGCTCAAAATGCAAAACTTGCAGGTTTTGATGGTGTAGAAATTCACGGTGCCAATGGATATCTTCTCGATCAGTTCCTTCAAGACGGCACTAACAAAAGAACTGACCAATACGGTGGCAGCATTGAAAACAGAGCAAGACTTGCCCTTGAAGTTGTAGATGCCGTTTCGAGCGTCTGGGAACCAGAAAGAATTGGTTATCACATTGCCCCTCGCATGGACTCTCACTCAATGGGAGATTCAACTCCTGAAGCAACATTCACTTACCTGGCCAGCGAATTAGGAAAAAGAAAATTGGCCTTCATTTTTTCCAGAGAGGCACAGGGCGAAGGATACCTGGGTGATAAAATCAAAAAAGCTTTTGGCGGGGCCTATATCGTCAACCAAGGTCTTGATAAAAAAACTGCTGAGAAATTAATTTCTGAAGGAAGAGCAACTGCTGTTTCATGGGGAATGAATTTTATTTCTAACCCTGATTTACCAAGAAAACTAAAAGAAGACTTACCTCTAACTCCGGTTAACATGAGTACCATTTATGGGAAAGGTGAAACTGGATACACTGATTACTAATCATAAAAAAGGGCCTTCTAAAGGCCCTTTTTTTATTCTTTTAAACAAGCAGCAAGTGCTTTTTGTACTTTTTTATTATTATATAAATATGTCCCAGCGTTACTTCCAGTTGTATCACACCCTTCATGAGTCGTGATTCCTGCCAGTTCATTAGTTTCTTCGCTAATAATAGGTGAACCTGAACTTGCCCATCCTGTATCGGCCGCAAACTCAATAATTGTTGGAAGTAAAAAGATTCCTGGCTTAGTCGCAGGACCTTTTGATGTTTGCTGGGCAAAAGTGTTGCTCTCGCTTCTATTATCTCCACCATAACTTACAACTCTAATCGGTGCCTTTTTATCTAGCTTTTTTGAAATCATTTTATAAAAACCTTGTGCCTGACCTGGGTATAGTCCTGTCAGTGGATTTTTATCAAACTTAATCACCCCCCAGTTTTCACCAATTTTCACAGAGGCATCAAATTCATAAAAACTTAAATCAACTCTGTATTGGTCTTCTGCTCGCGATGGCATGGCCACTCCACCAACAGATAAAGGTGGATTGAATTCAGCAAAATCAGCTGAAGATTTCACACAGCTTCCTGAAGTGATTCCGCATCTATTGCTTACCATTGTGACTGTACAGCCATTATTTCTACCGTCTCTAGAGAGACGAGCAACTTTAGCATCAGTTGATAGTTCTCTGTCGTCTGAACGCCCACAGATGGCCGCATATGAGACACTTGATAGTAATGAAGAAAAAAGAAGTGAAAGAAGCACCTTGTTCGGCATAAATGACATCCTTGTTTTATACAATCCTAAAAAATTATGAGGATGCAATTATGGCATGTCAATGCAACAAAATGATTCAGCTTGCTGCTAGTAAAAAGGAGCTGGAGATATTCCAAAGCTACATGATGAGGCAGACTCATCACCTACACGCACCATTGCAATTCCACTATGAAGGGCCATCTTCCATTCAACTTTTTGAGTTGTTGGATTATAGATACCGGCCACTCCACTTTGAACGGCCTGCTTCCATTCAACTCTTCGCAGTTCTGGATTATAAACTCCGGCCACTCCACTTTGAAAGGCCTGCTTTGATTCTACTTCGCGAGTATCAGGATTATAAACAACAGCGACACCACTTTGATAAGATTGTCTCCATTCTACTTTTTGTTTCTCAGGATTATAGGCACCGGCAACACCACTTTGAAAAGCTTGTTTCCATTCAACTTTTCCAGTTGAAGGATTATAAACTCCAGCAATCCCACTTTGGAAAGCTTGGTTCCATTCAATCTTACTAGTCTTAGGATTATAAACACCACAGATACCACTATTATAAGCAGTCCTCGTCACGATATCGCCGATCTTATCAGTTGCGAAACTGCTGTTTAAAACAAGAGTAGATGCTAGTAAGATAAGTGCTTTCATAGAGTCCCTGCTGGTTAAATAATAATTTCAACCATCATCTCACAATGAAAAAAATTTAGGTCTGTTATTGTAAAAAGGTAATGCCCAGAAATTAGGTGTCTAAAGACTAGACACCTAACGGATAACAAGTCTAGTGCCTGGGATAACCTTCCCTGACTTTTTAATTGATGAGTTATAACCTAAAAGCCTCTTTACGCTGATTTTATGTTTCTTAGCAATCAGATAAAGCGACTCTCCTTTTTTCACCTTGTGATACTTCTGTGCGACAGCAATTTTTCTCGTCTTTCCTTTTTTCTTAACAAACAAATCGGCAAAGTATCTGTTGGTTGGAACCAGCTTCGCCCCTTTTTGAAAAGGCAGCTTAATGACTGTACCTTTTGTCAGTTTAGCTTTAGGAGATAAAGAATTGAGGTGTGATAGAACCTGAGTGTTATTCAATCTGAATTTATTGGAAACCTGAAGCAATGTCATTTTCTTAGGAACAATGTACTCCTGAAAACTTGTCGCTTTAAAATTTTGATTAATACAGCAGTTGGCATAACTTTGAGCATACAAAGGAGGAAGACGTAATTTGTAATTTTCTACATTCGGTGGAGTGAACCATCTTAGTATTTCAGGGTTCAGGCGCTGGATTTCTTCAACATCAACCTTTAGAGCTTCAGCTAATTTTAAAATATCAGTGAGAGGTCCAACTTGAATTTCAGCGTAATCCAGTGGTGCTCTAAAATCTAAATCAGTAAAACCAAAAGTTTTTAAATTTTTTCCAATAATCGCCAGGGCCATAATTTTGGGAACATAATTTTTTGTTTCACTCTTTAAATACTTCCCTCTTGTGAGTTCCCAGAAGTCTGTCGTCTTATATTTTTTAATGGCCCTGCCAAGCTTTCCCTCGCCAGCATTATAAGCGGCCGTAGCAATCTCCCATGCTCCAAAATCCTGATAAAGTTTCCCTAAGTATTGTGCAGCTGCAATCGTGGCCTTAATAGGATCTCTTCTTTCATCCACATAAAAATTTTGGTTCAGGCTATAATCCTTTCCCGTGGCCGGCATAAACTGCCACGGACCGACAGCTGCGGCCACCGATTTAGCGTGATTATTAAATCCACTTTCGGCCATAGCAAGAAAGATTAGGTCGCGTGGAAGATCATTTTCTTCCAGGATAGATCCAATCATCGGTGCGTATCGTCCTGCTCTTTCTACATACAGGGTGAAATACTTTCTTCCTCTAGTTGTAAAATAATCAATCCACTTCTTAACTTGAGGGTTATAAACAACTGGGATATCGAAATAATTGTTCTCTAAATTAAGCTCTTCTGCTCCTTCCAGAAAAAAGACTTTCCCTTTTTCAATTTTGTGTTCAGGTAAGGCCACACCATCGATAGCAAAGCTTGGAACGATCGTTGGATCGCTCTGGTCCGCCATCATGATGTCCGAATCGACTTCAGCATCTGTGACTTTATTGTCCTCTATTTCTTTTTGAACTTCTTCCTCGCTTAGCTGCTCCTCATTAGTAGTTTCTTTTGGAACTGCAGCAACAGGAACTTTAAATTCAGTAGAGGCAAGGCTTACTTCTTTAGTTCTAAAGACTTTATTGTTTTTTAAACTAGTGCACGATGAAGAGATGAGGATAATTAAAACCAGCGAAAGCTTACTCATTTGTTTGATCCTATAATCTCTGTGTTTGATCATTGACTTTATTTTCTAAAGTGAAGATAAGTTTTTGAGCAGGCGTAAAATCATTTTTTTCCTGAGGGAAATTAATTTTAGCGACGTCTCCATTAATATTCTTTTTAACTGTAATAACTTCTTTATTATTTTTAATAACTAATGCTTTATAATTTCCCAGCACCAGTCGCACACTTTCACCTTTCAAGATGATACTTGATCCTTTTTTCAAGGTCATTCTTCTCACCGGATTTTTATCAACCTGAAAAGAAATCCATGAAACGCCATGAGCTGCCCTTATAGAAACATTGTACGATGAAGGATTCACAACAGGTCTGGCCATAACAATTTCTTTTTGGATCTTGGTCTTCTCGTTTTTCTTTACAGTAAGCTCTTTCGCTGCAGTTTCTTTTTTACCTTTATTATCATCATTTGAAACAAAAAGAGGAGAAATCATAAGCATGATGACAAAAAAAACGAAACCTGCCAGCAACCACTTTTCTTTACTAAATCTTTTCTGAGAAAAAATGTTGGGTACGACTTTCTCAAATTCTTCAACTGGCGTCGTTTCTTCAGAATTATTACTTTCAACAAATCTCATCAGAGCAGTCTCATAAAGATAAACCGCCTTATCAAGATCGCAATTTAAAACTTCTGAAATAGATTTCAAAAAACCTAATACATAAATTCTGTTGGGAAGATTCTCAATGTCATCATTTTCAAGGGAATGTATGAGTGTTTTATGGATCTTAGTGACCAGTGAGAGGTCATTAACGCTGAGATTTTTATCAAGTCGAGCTTGATTGAGCATCTTACCCAGACTCAAATTTTCTTCAGATTCTGTTGAGTTTACCATTACATATCTTCCCTTCTGGATAAAAAAGAGGAATCGTCTCGCTACAAAACGATTCCTCTCAACTTAAGGAGAATGACAATAAGATTAGAGACAAATTCTAGTTCTAACAAAACTTGCCTTAGAAAACATTGTTAGAATCATTGTAACAAAAACTGGCATCATGAATAATACAAAATCCCCAACGCATCTATACAAAAAAAGTATGGATTAAAGAACCTTTTTTAATTTTCTCATTGGTATTAAGTGATAATTAAAATATTATCAATTATGCAAAATTTTAATCATCTATATTACTTTTATATCGTTGCCAGACTTAAAAATGTGACCTCTGCTGCAAAATTTTTAAAAACAAGTCAGCCTTCTTTAAGCACTCAAATCAAAACACTTGAGTTCAATCTTGATAAAACGTTATTCATGAAAAAAGGAAAGTATCTGGAACTCACTTCAGATGGTTCTAAAATATTTGATATTTGCTCTCGCATGTTTGAAGTTTACGAAGAACTGGAAAACTATCTGAACCCGGATTTGCCAGGAAATGATAATATTAACCTCGGAGTTTGTAATGAAATCTCGAGACCCTTTACCACAAACATTGTCGGGCAAGTCTTAAAGAAATATAAAATTGATGACCGCCCAAAAATTAAACTTGATACCGGAATCAATGAGAGTTTAATTGAAAGGCTCAAGCTCAGAAAACTGGATCTTATTATCACCAATGTTCTTCCTAGTGAACCTGACTTAAAAGTCCTGAAAGTCTTTTCAATGCCGGTGGCACTTGTTGGCCGCAAAGATTTAATCAAGCAGCTGAAAATTAAAAACTTAAAAGCAGCAGATACAATCCTAAAAAAAGCTTCGGCCTATCTTTCCTTGCCGACAGATCATTTAAAACTCAGGCTTGAAACAAATCACTTCTATTTAAAAAACAAAATTAAGTATAATGCCTATTTTGAAAGTGATATCCTCGCCTCAGTTGTTCGTGCCGCCGTCGATGGGATTAGTTTTTGCCTCATCCCTCTTCCTTATATAAAGAAAGAATTGCAAAATGAGTCTTTGGAAATTCTGCCAAAAATGGCAGCACTCTGGAAGCATCAACTCTTTGTGGTGGCCAGAAATGATAGAGATAAAGGGCATTTTGTAAAAAAACTTATTTCAGAAATCGAAGCTGCTATTTAAGCATTTTGAGACTTCATTTTAAACGAACGAAAGCATTGTAATTATCAATTTTTATCGAATCGAAATCTCCTCTATCATATGTCAAAACGAGGAGCAATTATGAAATGTCCTGCTTGCAAAGAAGATGTCGTCCTGTCGATGTCAGAACGAAATGGAATCGAAATTGATTATTGTCCAAACTGCCGTGGAGTCTGGCTAGACCGCGGAGAGCTCGACAAGATTATTGAAAAATCACTTCAGGAAAAACCAGAAGTTCAGGCCGCGACGATGCCTCGTGAAAAAATTCAGGAAGTCATCTATCGTGACTCTGATTCTCACAGCTATAAAAAAGACCACTACAAACACAAAAGAAAAAAATCATTTCTTGAAGAACTATTCGACTAAGAGCTTCCACTCTCGTATGTGGAATTTTCTGGCCGGATAATTGTCACTGGAACTACCATAGAGATGCCCCAACTACGTCTCTATGGAGTTCCTTTAATGAAAATTGCAATCTTAGATGACTACCAAAATATTTCTCTAAAACTTGCCGACTGGAGCGAAGTCCTGCAATTTGCAGAACTGACAGTTTTTAATGACACTCTTAAAAATGAAGATGATGTTGTTAAACGTCTACTTCCCTTTGATATCATCTGTGTCATGAGAGAGCGCACTCCACTAACGAGATCTATCATCTCAAAACTTCCCAATCTAAAAGTTATTGCCTCAACTGGTGGACGGAATGCCTCGATTGATGCTGAGGCATGCAAAGAAAGAAATATTGACATTCTTCCAACTGGATACTTTCCAACACCCACAATTGAATTAACCTGGGCCTTAATTTTAGCAATCGCTAGAAATATTCCTGCGGAAAATGCTTCGCTGAAAGCAAATGGATGGCAACAAAAAGTGGGAACAGATCTACATGGAAAAACCCTGGCCTTATTGGGCCTTGGAAATGTCGGATCTCAAGTGGCCACAATTGGAAAGGCCTTTGGAATGAATATCATCGCCTGGAGCCAAAATTTAACTGAAGAAAAAGCGGCCCTTTCAGGGGCGAGACTTGTTTCTAAAGAAGAGCTTTTTTCACAGGCCGATTTTTTAAGTGTTCATCTTGTTCTCGGAGACCGCAGTAGAGGTATCGTTGGAGAAGCAGAGTTGAAACTCATGAAGCCATCAGCGTTTCTCATCAATACCTCGCGTGGTCCTATTGTGCAGGAAACTGCCCTGATTAAGGCGCTTAATGGTCAATTGATTGCCGGAGCTGCCATCGATGTTTACGACACTGAACCATTGGAGATTAATCACCCATTCAGGTCCATGGAAAATGTACTGGCCACTCCACATATTGGGTATGTTTCCAAAAACCTTTATGAGGTCTTTTATCAGGATACTGTCAAAAACATTCTTGAATGGTCTAAGTCATCAAATAAAATTTCTTAGTTTTCTGTGACTTTTATACGGTTTAAATATGAAAAAGGACCGGACATCAGGCATAAAATCTATACTTTGATAGATATAAAAATTATAATTCGTAAGTTCACTTATGGAGAGGCCAATTAATGAAAAAATTCGGAATTATCATCGCAATCGAAGAATACTCAACAGCAGTTGTCCCGCAACTTGCTAAAATTGAGTTTGCAGCTAACGATGCTCATTCTATGAAAAAAGCTTTTATTGATCAACTCTACGTTGAAGAGGAAAACTTAATCTTCTTAGTCAATGAAGAAGCAAATAAAACAGACATTGAAAGAAAATTAGAAAATATGTTTGCGCGCTTTTCTTCATCCGATGAATGTTACTTCTATTACGTTGGTCACGGTTTTAATACAAAATCACAAAACCGCATAACATGTTGGGATACTGACAACGCTTCTCTTGAAGAAACGTCACTTTCAATTGATGAAATTCTTCTGACTCCATTAAAAAATAGCAAATGTAAAAAAAGCTTTATCTTCATTGACTCTTCAGCAGAAGAATTGAAGTCAAAAAATAAAATGAGGACTGCTGCCAGTAATCTGGTTGAAAAAGAATACTCCGAGTTAGTCAGGGCCTCTTCAGTCCACTCTATTTTTCTTTCTTGTTACCCAGGTGAAAAATCTTTTACTTCACCTCAGGCCAAACACGGCATCTGGGCCCTGCAGGTTTTAAATGCCATTAATGGAAAAGATGATGCTGCCATCGGAAAAGACAACACGATCAGCAATACTTCATTAGGAAAATTTTTATCTGCCAAAATTCCTCAGTACATTACAAAGACAATGTTCATCAATGACCGTCAAAGTCCTTACGCTGTTATTGACTCTTCCCTGGTTGTTCCGCTAATCGCTTTTGAAAGTGATGAAGAAGAAGAAAAGAAAAATGTAGAAATTCAGTTCAATCAATACATTCTTTCTCGCGAGCAACATATTCCTTTTAAAAATCTAGAGGCCTTCAATAAAGCAAAACATAAAGTCCCTAAAGACCATAGTAGCTTCGCTTCAAAAATGGCCATGGAATTAGCTCAAGACGAATTCTTAAAAAAAGAAATTGAAGCGCTTTTTGATAACGCCCGTAGGACACTTCGTTTAAAAAACAGCAATACAGTAAAAGACCCGGAAGGCGGGGCCCTGCACACTGAGTACTTCAGATACAATATTAGTGCGCAACAATCTGATAATGACTTCACTGAAATCACAATTAGAAGAGAACTAGAATTGAGAGTTCCTTTAAATAATTTTCCAATGCCCATTGATGAAATCTTCACAGAGGGCTTTGACACTATTACCTTTCCTATTAAAGGGTCACTGGATGTCGACGCTTTAGAAGACGCTTTATACGATCTTGAAGATGAAAATCAGGGTACGTTCGAACAAAAAGAAAATGTCTTTTCCTTCTTTCCCAAAAATATCAAAGGAATTGATAAAGTTGAAATTTCAAAACACACTTTAAAAATCCGTTTTGCCTCTTCACAGACATCGGTGAAGGAAATCCTGGACTACACTCAGCAGACTCTGGAAATCATGGCCACAACCCTTAAAAACTTGCTTTCGTAGAATAGATGATGATGAAAGAATAAGGCCGGAAAAAATCCGGCCTTATTAGGAATACGATTAAATTTTACCGTGACATTTTTTATACTTCAATCCACTTCCACAAGGACATGGTTCATTACGCCCAACTTTTGGAGTTTCTCTAACGATTGGAGTTAGTGGAGCATGTTCAACTGTATCGTCTTCACTGTAGTCGTAAAGAGGTGGGTTCTCATGCATACTTTTTGCAATCTTTAGATTTAAGAAGTCATTTTTTTCGATTGGTTTTGGCCCTTCTTTTTCAATTTTCACTTCTGCTTTTTTCGCAGCTGGTTTTACTGCAACTGGCTTAGCTGGTGCTGCCGGAGCAACAGATGCTTTCGCTGGTGCTTTTACAGGAGCAGCCGCTTTAGCAGGAGCTTTTGGGGCCGGAGCTGCTTTCTTAGCGACTGGTTTTGCTACGACTTTTTTAGCCACAGGTTTTGCTGCTGCTTTTTTTGCTACAACTTTTTTAGCTGCAGGTTTAGCTGCTGCTTTTTTTGCTACTACTTTTTTGGCTGCAGGTTTAGCTGCTGCTTTTTTTGCTACTACTTTTTTGGCCGCAGGTTTAGCTGCTGCTTTTTTTACTACTTTTTTAGCTGCAGGCTTTGCCGCTACTTTCTTTTTTGCTACTGGTTTCTTAGTCGCCATTTGAAAACTCCCGTAAAAATTAACAGTCTCTTAAACTCAAAACTACTTTAGTATGAAGCATGATGCTTTTATGGTCAAAAGTTAATTACAGAAATCTAGTTTAGAAACTAATTACCACAGCATTTTTTATATTTCTTCTGGCTTCCACAAAGGCAAGGATCATTGCGGCCGATCTTAGGAGCGTCACGAACGATAGGCTTTAACACTTCATGATGATGGTGATGGTTGCAGTTAGGCCCGTGTACATGAACATGTCCATGGTCGCTTTCTTGCTCTTCTTGGTGTGTATGTTTTTGATCTTTAGTTGATGTCATTTTTTCTCCTCAATGTCATTGGCTCTCAATTTGAGCACCATAATAGCGTATTTTGGGTTAATTTTAAATTTTTAACTTATCAAATCCCCTTAAAACGACAACTCTGGTACTATTCATGTCCCCTAGTGGTCACAACATAGGGCCCAATGAGGGTCATAAATCAGCTCATAACTTTCACCTGCGACATATAGTGGCAAAGCTAATTCAAAATATTGAACTCCAAAATTTAGTTTTGCTTAAGACTGATGTTTACGCCAAACATGACTTAAATCATGTGATGCTAATCCTTACATTTCTTTGTAAAGAATAAAGAAGAGACAAAGACTTATATTTTTGCCAGTCTGGTATATAACAGAACTCATTTTACCAAGAGGAAAAAAAATGAAAGTACTTTGGGCATTCGATCCTTTTCAAAAGAACACTGAACTAAATACCTTTGGCAGAAAAATCATTCAGTCGCTCTTTGATAAAAAAGACTCTGTCTCAGCAGTGTATGTCGCTTCTAATTCAGAAGTAGAAATATCTACGGCCTTTGATATCCCAGAAAACCTACGTTATTCAACATATCCAAAAAAACTTATTTTAAATGAATTAAAAAAATTGAAAATTGATCAAATGGACGTGAACGTCCTTGAATCAAGAAAGATTTCTTTATCTTCAATTATAGAAGTGCTGGTCCAATACACCAAAAAACAAAAAACTGATTTAATTGTGATTGCTACCAACGGTAAGAAACTTCTCCCAAGAATGATTTTTGGAAGTTTCTGCGAGACCTTGATCCATGCTTCAACATGTGACCTACTTGCGTATCACCAAAAAACGGCCTTTAAATCCATGAAAAAGATTCTCTACGCTCATGAGTTTTCTAAAAAAGGAGACGCTGGGCTTTTAAGGGTCATGGAGTATGCAAAAAAATGGAATGCTTCGATCACTGTCGTTCATATACCAATGTATGAAGCAGATGTGACTTATGATAAATTTAAAGCAAATACTGAAAAGCGAGCGGCGGAAATTGAAAAACTGATTCTTAAAAATAATATTTCATGCAAAATGGTGATTAATTATGACATCAAACCGATTCACAAAATCATTCTAAGCGTGGCGGCAAAAACACAAGCAGACGTTATAGCAATGAGTGCTGAGTCCAGCAAATTAACTGCACTACTTGGTGGAAGTGTTTCAAGACAGGTTCTTCGCGAAGCAAAGATCCCGTCTTTAATTTTAAAAGTTTAATTAAAACCAGAAGCTCGCTCTTCCCAGGGCCTGGACAACTGTGTGTTTTCCAGATGGAACTTTAAACGACTCTCCTTCACCATAGATGTAATCCTGTGAATCACCATTCGTTGTAATCCATACTTTACCACTCGTGATAAATATTTCGAGTGGTCTTTTAAAACTCACTACTTGCTTTTCATCGAGAGAAACTGCCTTCATTTTTTGCCCATTTACTTGTTCTTTTTTCATAAATGCCTCCTACCCGTTTAAAGTCATTATGCTCCTTATTTAAATACCGATACAGATTCAGAAATTGATATTTGTAACCATAACAGTTATAATTTGAAAAACTGTTATGGTTCATTTACTGATCAACTGTACGCCAATAAAATTGGTATTTATGAGAAAATCAATACATGGAAACACTAGACACGACTCTTGATAAAAACCATTTATATGTCCAAATTGCAGACAGGATAAAGTCCTGGATCAGTGAGGGAACTTATCTTCCTGGTTCTAAAATTCCTTCGATGAGAGAGCTTAGTAAAAAGTTAAACGTCAGTGTCTCTACTATCATTCAATCGTATCAGCTCTTAGAACAACTGGGCTTTCTTGAAGCAAGACCTCAGTCTGGTTATTACGTAAAAATTCGTCCTTATCTTAATGAAGCAGGAATCAAGACAAAGCCAATGTCTGCTCCACGTTTTATTCAAACTAATAATACTTATCTTGATGTTATCCGTGCATGTGGTGATATGACACTCGCTCCACTTGGCGCGGCAGTTTTTCCACACACTCTACTTCCAACAGAAAGTTTGCAACGATCTCTTATCAAAGTGACCAGAGAAAAAGGACCAGAATGTGTTAACTACGAATTTGGTGCCGGGAATTGGCAACTAAGACAAGAGCTCGCTAAAAGAACAATCGAAATGGGCTGTGACATCAATGCAGAATCTATTCAGATCACCACTGGATGCATGGAAGCGATCAACCTCGCTTTAAAAGCAGTCACAAAAGCTGGTGATGTTGTGGCCGTAGAAAGCCCTACTTATCACGGCCACATTCAGGCCATTGAAAGTTTAGGTCTTAAAATTTTAGAAGTTTCTTGTTCATCCCAGACAGGTCTTGATTTGGAAGATTTTGAAGAGAAACTTAACAAGTTTCCCATTAAGGCCTTAGTTATAAGTCCATCATTTTCTAATCCTCTCGGTGGAACGATGAGTGATGAAAATAAGAAGAAGCTCGTTCAACTTTGTTATAAGTATAATTTCGGACTCATCGAAGACGACATCTATGCTGACTTACAATTTGAAGGAAGCAGACCTCTGGCCTTAAAGGCCTTTGATACAAAAGATCAGGTCATTTATTGTTCTTCTTTTTCAAAAGCACTGGCCCCAGGATTTCGCATTGGCTGGATTATTCCTCCTGCAAAGCTTGCAGACAGAGTTGAAATGCTAAAGTTCTCTAATACTCTTTCTGCCAACTCAGCTTCACAAATGGCCATAGCAGATTACTTAAAAAATAGTAATTATGACCGCCATCTTAGAAAAATCAGACAAATCCTTTCGCAAAATATGCACCTCTATTCACAAAAAATTCTGGAGCACTTTCCAGAAGGTACCAAACTCACTTGTCCTACTGGTGGATGTTTATTATGGGTTGAGTTTCCAAAAGGTGTTGACTCGCTAGAGTTGCACCAAAGAGCACTAAAACATAAAATTAGTATCATTCCTGGCCCGGTTTTTTCAGCGACAGGTAAGTACCAAAACTGTATTCGCATCAGTATTGCTGCCGAATGGAATCAAGGTATAGAAAGTGCATTGGAGAGAATTGGAAAACTCTCTAAGCAACTTTTGAAATCATGATCAAAACAATCGAGTTTTACGACAGACTGTAAGTACACCAAAGCGCTCTTGATAAAAGCAGAAAGATATTGCATCAAATACAATACTTCGCTTAGTATTTAACAATGTCCAACTTAAATAAAAAGAACGTCTATCTGGTCGTTTCTGGTAGATCAGATCGTCTGGAGCTTATTAGTGAAATGATAAAACGTCATCATCAAGATGTGGTCATTTACACTGCTCCAAGCGGAAATGTTGGCCTCTTGAAAACAAGAAATGCAAAAGTTGATATCGTCGTTGCAGACTCGGAACACTTCACCACTGATATCTACAACATGGTCGATGTGATTTTGCATGAAAATAAAAATCCTCATCAAGCATTACTGATTGTTGGAATTCCACCAGAAGAAAAATTTATCGATGAACTCGTTATGGGAAAAATTTATTTTCTCGATGAAGTTTTTGGTGATCATGACTTTGCTCATATACTGGCCAAGGCCTTAAACTATACGACTCATACTGAGCCGGCTTCCTTTCACCTTCGCTATCTTGCAGCTGGTGATATCTTGATCAAAGAAGGAGAGGAAGCAAAATTCGTCTACATTTTAAAACACGGGCATCTTCAGGCCTTTAATTTTATCAATGGCAAAAAAGTTATTCTTGGCAGTGTTGAGTCCGGCGAATTTGTAGGAGAAATGGCCTACATCAATAACGAGCCACGCTCAGCTTACATTGAAGCCACTTCAAATGCTCAACTTATCGAAGTGCCCATTGAATTGGTGGATAAGATTCTTTACAAAAGACCTGCTTGGTCTAAGGCGCTTATGCAGACTCTTTCTAAGAGATTAAAGAATGCGAATAAAGCTGCTGGTATTTTATAAACAAGTCTGTCCTCCCGTGTAAGACGTCAAATCATGAGAATAAACGTACCCTCGATCCGTCGCCACTTCAGAAACAGTTGGAGCTCCCGTTACCAAAACACTCCCGCAAAGTGAAAGAGATCCACCAAACTCATCAGGGATGTATCCCAAGTTACTGGCATTCAATTGCTGCATTAAAATTGTTGGTGCTGATGCCGCTGCCGCAGCCCAGCTCGATGTCTTCTTATAAAGATATACAGCACCATCTCCAAAGTCCTGAGCACTTCCGATACCAATGATATTTCCTGAAATGGCCACACTACTACCAAAAATTGGTGAAGGTTTAACTGCTGCAGGTAGAATTTTTGATTGTATTGCTAAACCCCACGTACCAATTTTTTCAAAAACATAGGCTGCACCATGCTCCCGCGAGTACTGACCATTACTTAATAATAATGATTTTGCACTTGCTGCGGCCACAATTGTAGATTCGTCTTCACTGATAGCTAAATTTACACCAAATTGATCATTCATAGTGGTGTCGCTTCCCGTAAGAGTAGTTACACTAGTAGCTCCCATGGCCCAACCACTACCGGTATTTTCAATCACTTCTATTTGTCCTGTATTGTTAACAGGATGAGTTCCGATGGCCAGGGTATTCCCACGCATCACCATAGTCTGGTTGCTTGTGTAATAAATAGATTTAGCAGTCGTTCGTGCAGTCACCGTAGCATTGGCCCAACCGCTTCCCGTGTTTTCATAAATATAAACTTTACCGGTTTTTCCAGCTCCGACTACATAGTTTCCAGAAGTGGCAACCGCTGCCCCAAAATAAGTGTAGGCCACCATATCTGGAGATGGAATAATGAGTTCGGTGGCATCGGCCCAAGTAGCGCCTTTTTGCCAGATAGAAATTCCACCAGGATAATACGGAGGTGGTGCTACTGGGTTGTGATTTAAATTGCCCAAAACAAGCGTATCATCATCTATAGCTATCGATGTAATCCCTGTAAAGCCTGTTGTTTTTGTAGTCGCTAAAGTCCATGATCCTGAAGAGTATGTATAAATATAAATCGTGGTTCCAACGGCTGAAGCCATTGTCGTTTTAAAGCGGGCCACCCTTTGTCCGAATCTATTGCCCGTTCCTGGTTGGATTTTTTGTTCAGTGACAGTATCTTTTGTTCTGACAATCCAATCGATTTTAGCATCACCGACTGTCAATTGAGACATGTGAATAGCATTACCTAAAACTGATGACATCATACGAACTTGAATCGTATCACCATTATTCAATGAAGCGATTGAAGTCCCCCACGCCTCCGTATTTTTTCTGATCTCGGCAATTCCAGATGTGACACTTGCTGAAACAGCTGAAGTCAACGCGCTGAAAGTAAAACTTTTCGTAATTAATGTGCTCACTGTTGCATCGTTGACATCATCAAAACCAAAAGCAGTCGCCGCTGGATGAATCACGCAAGCAATTGGTCTTGCATTTACACAGGCAGTGTCCCCTGATCTCCATCGCCCCGTACCTAAAGAAGTCGTAGTTCCTTGAGTTCCAGTACCAGTCGTCGACCCCCAGTCCGAACAGTGTTGACCTGAAGTTGTTGTCGACATCGATGCTGCAGTTCCTGTCCCACGACCTGTCCACCACGTAGTTTGACCCCAAAATATGTAACTAGAAACAGTTCCTGCATTTCCCCATGCTCCTGGCACGTTGGGCGCATTACCGCTAGCATCTGTATAAAAGAAAGCTCCACCTGTTGCACCTGATGCGTCTAGTCCTATGAATTCATACTTGGTATTAGCTTGAAAGTTATTACATGTGGTACTGTTACACAGAAAAGCTCTAACATTAGTTGCATTTACACTTAATTTTCCTTTTTGAAACCAAGGCTGTGATTGCACCTCTTCTAAGCAGGCAGCGTTCGCCCCTGCTAGACCTCCCATATTACCTGTAAAAGTTTTTTTCGTAAGCGCGAAGTAACCTACTTTGCCCTCTGGATTCGGCGGTCGATTGGTAATTGTCCACGTGAATTGCTGGTCTCCAATACTAACAAGGAGTGTTTTTCCTGTTCCTAAAGCTGTATCTGAATTCATCCTAAGTTCAATAACATCACCGCTTTTAACAACAACACGATTTCCCCAAGCAGAAGCAGTTGTTACGTTTCGAATTTCTCCGCGCCAAAAATCTGTGTTGAGTACATTTACACTGTTAATAATGGCCGTGACTTCAGTTGTAATTCCTGAAATCGTACCTGTCGTCGTGTACGAAGTATTTGCTTCAGCATTAGTGATGTTAGTAAATCCTGGATTGGCAGGAGTGCGATCTTTGGTATCGACAGGATCAACAATACAGATAAGGCGATACCCCCCAGTCGTGCACGCAGAAAAATACGAACTCCATTGGCGTTCGTCACAACAAAACGCAGGATTAGTTTGCCCATATTGTCCGTTAGTTGCTGTTGAAGTCCAATCACTGCAAGTATTCGTATCTTGCGTTGTAGGAAAAACTTGATCCTCCCATGCTATACCGTCGTTTGTTTGACTAAAAGCTTTTCTTCCAGACCAGAAACTTGCCGTCACGCCAAAATAGTTATTTCCATACCACGGGTTACTGTTGGCATCTTCAAAGGATCCTCTCCCCAAATAATCACCATAGAGATAGTTACCACCCTTAGTATTATCACCGGCCATAGCGAATTTATAAAGAACACCTGAAGTTAAATTCTGGCAGCCAGCAGAGCTGCATAACCACGCCCGAACATTTGCTGGAGTTAAAGTGACTCCGGCACTTTTCCCTTTCCAATCATTAGAAGTTAATTCATTAAGACAAATTGTATTAGCACCGCTCAATCCTCCAAGATTTCCCGTGTATGAACCACTCGTCATTACAAAAAAACCAAGTGGTACTTTTGGAAGAGGAACGCCCCACCAATCTTGGCCATTACACCACTGAAGAATTCCATGATTTGAATTATACAAAATATCACCAGGCTCTCCCGTAGGATTTGAACAAGGAGCGCTTCCGCCGCCTGTAGATGGTAAACCAATCCAGTTATTACCGTCACACCACTGTAAAACTTTAAAGTCAGAATTATAAACGATATTCCCTGCTGCGCTCGTAGGATTTGAACATCCCGGTCCTTCGGCGCTTGGACCAGCAAGAGGGCCTGGTTTAGGAAAACCATTCCAGTCATTGCCATCACACCATTGCATAACTGCATAATCAGAATTGTAAACCATGTCTCCTGCAACACCTGCAGGATTAGCACAAGCGGCCTCAGCACTAGAAGCAAGTGCTAGTAATATAAACGAGAGTATTGCATTAACCATCATGGTGAGTTCCCTATCAGATATTTTTTTTATTATGGCATTTGCGGTGCAGGCAGGCCGGCCGTTCCTTGAATTCTAATTCGATCAGAAACTAGTAAAGTACCATTCACGTGAAGTGTCGCTGATGGATTCGTCGTCCCAATTCCAACATTCCCATTATTTAAAATTCTCATCGCTTCAGTCGCACCATTATTTCCAACTTGGAAAATGTGATCTGCTCCTGCTGCTCCTACTCCCGATGTTGTTTTATAAGTTAAACTTGAAGTCGTTGTCGTCCCACCAATAATTAATGGCGCTGTTAAATTTGTAAGAAATGTCGGTGCCGTATTAAACACTGCAAGTCCAGTCCCTGTCTCATTACTTAAAACTCCCGCTAATTGTGCTGAAGTTGTGGCCGCAAATTGTGAAAGAGGATTTGCAGTTGAGGCGTTTCCTGTTGGGATCGCCGTATTACAAATAAAGCCTAATGTTAAATCAAACGTACACATGCTTCCTGCTGTCGCATTCGCTCCTAAAAGCGGAAGCTGGTTTATTGATGATCCCGTATTGGCAACTGCCGCAGTTCCTAATCCTAAATTTGTGCGAGCGCCTGTGGCCGTTGTTGCACCTGTACCACCTCTTGCAATGGCAATAGTTGTTGCATTCCACACACCGGTGGTAATTGTTCCAAGAGTTGTAATACTGCCCGATCCAGCAGCTGGTGCTCGTGAAGTATCAACTGGGTGAACGTGATCTTCTCTAGAATATAAAAGAGAAGTTCCCACTGCCACTGTTGAATTCATTAACGGATTTGCTGTTCCCGCTTGTCCTACTACAAAGGCCGTCGTTGCTAATTGAGTTGTATTTGTATTGACCGCTGCTGTTGGAGCTAATGGTACTCCCGTAAAAGTTGGAGAGGCCAAAGGCGCTTTAGCATTAAATGTCGTCCAATCGGCCGCCGTTAAATATCCAGGCACTGAAGTTGTTGCTGCGGCCATAGAAATAACTGGAGCTGTACCACCAGAACTCACGACCGGTGCTGTTGCTGTCACTCCGGTTACTGTACCACCGCCAGCAGGTGTCTGCCATGTCGCAAGTCCAGCTGCATCTGACGTTAAAATTTTTCCAGCTCCAGGAGTTCCTCCTGTGATTTTAATTTGTCCGGCTACTTCTA
>JBEIPV010000076.1:0-14615 GCA_040376855.1 Bacteriovorax sp. | reverse complement strand
TTTGGCGCCTTTGGAAAAAATACGATTTTTTCTCCGCGAGTGGGCCCACAAATGATCGGGCTGGGGTTGATTGAAAATATTGATGAGGCCGATATTTTAAAACAGGCCGATCCAGAAGATTTAAATAAAGATGGAATTTCTGGAAGACCCAATACGGTTTATTCATTGGTCCAACAAAAATATGTCTTAGGACGTTTTGGATGGAAGGCCGGGCAACCTAGTCTGCTTGAACAAAATGCTGGAGCTTTCCATGGTGACATGGGGATTACAAGTTATCTTCATCCTGAAGAAGAATGTCCGTTAGTACAAATTGATTGTATTGCTAAAAGAACTCAGGATGATATTTCAGAAGAGCTTTTAGGAAAAGTGACATTGTACACTCAACTGCTTGCTGTTCCGGTAAGACGTGATGTGAACTCTCCAAATGTTCAAAGAGGAAAGGCGATCTTTAATCAGATCAACTGCCAGAGCTGTCACACGGCAAGTTATGTGACGGGAAAGAATTCTCAATTTGATATTTTAAATAACCAAACGATTTATCCTTACTCAGATTTTCTTCTTCACGATATGGGAGAGGAGCTTGCTGATGATCCAGGTGTATTTAAAAATGAAGAAGACGCCGGAACTCGTGAGTGGAGAACTCCACCTCTATGGGGGATTGGACTCTTTAAATTGGTTAACGGGCACACTCGTTACATGCATGACGGAAGAGCGAGAAGTGTGAGTGAGGCCATTTTATGGCATGGAGGGGAAGCTCTTAGTGCGAAAAATAAATTCCTAAAACTTTCAATCAATGATCGAGCAGATTTAATTACATTCTTAAATAGTTTATAAAAAAAAGGGGCCAGTTGAAGGCCCCTTTTTTATTTCTAATTATCTTCTATCAAATACAGTTCTTACGATTCCATTTTCACAAACATCGTTTTTCTCATTTAAGAGTTCAACTGCGATATAGCGAATTCCTCTTTTAGATGCGTAGTAGTTTACTGATGCTAAGTTTTTATCCATCCACTTAATTGTATCTGCACAGCTTTCTGGATCAGCTGTCGTCACAAGTTCAGAGTGATCAAGGTTTAGTTTTTTAGTTTCTCTTGAGCGGTTAAAGAACGCTCCGTAGATACACTGAACACCTTCAGCGTTTGGAAAAGTGGCCTCGATTAAAAATGTATTTAAATCTTTATCCGCAGAAAATTGAATGAAGTTAACTTTCTTTTCAGCATAAACAACTGGAGCAGGTTTGTAATCAGTAGTGAATTCTCCGCAGTCATAACCCACGCCTTTTGCTCTATATGTTGTGCCAGCTGGAAGTTTAAAAGTTTCCGCCATAACAGAAGTTGAAAGGGCCAATAGTGATAACGCGATGAGCTTCATGAGTTTTCTCCTATGATTAATTCTCTCGGAGTTTATATAATAAAAAGTTTGATAGATCAAACTCTTCGCTAATTATCTGTACATAGAATCCTGTTTTGTGAAAAAATCCTCTGATATTTATTGAGGAGAGTTTGATTATGAAGGGTTTATCGAATAAGCGCGTTTTTATTACCGGTGCAGCTTCTGGAATTGGAAGAGCAACGGCCGAAAGATTTTATGCTGAAGGCAGCGAGCTGGTCTTAATTGATATGCCATCAAGTGAACAAGCTGAGCTTGCATCGATTTTTCCAAATCGCATGACTTATATTCAAGGTGATGTAACAAAAACTGAAACGCTGGAAAAAATTAAAGCCGCTGCTGCTTCTGGGATGGATGTTTTCATTAACAATGCCGGAATTACAAAAGATGCGACGATTGCAAAAATGACTGATGAACAATGGGATCAGGTAATCGCCGTTAACTTAACTGCTATTTTTAAACTTTCAAGAATGGCCGCTGAAGTGATGAAGAATCAAGGACGCGGAGGAGTTATTTTAAATGCTGCTTCGATCGTGGCCCACTTCGGGAATTTTGGTCAGGCCAATTACTCTGCTTCTAAAGCAGGAGTCATTGCTCTTTCAAAAACGCTTGCTAAAGAATTAGGGAAAGATCAAATCAGAGTGAACGTTGTGGCACCTGGATCAATTGCAACAGCAATGCTTGCCAACGTTCCTGAAAAAGTTCAGGCGATGATTGCTGACAAAGCACCATTAAAGCGCATTGGAACGGCAGAAGATGTAGCAGGAGCTTATGCTTTTTTAGCAAGTGATGATGCCAGCTATATTACTGGTACAACTCTGAACGTTGATGGCGGTATGATATTAGGTTAGATCTTTATTCTCATATTGAAGGAAGTAAAAAAGAGGCGAATGATCCTACGATCATTTTGATTCATGGACTGATGTCCGATTTAACTTCTTACGACTTTCCTTGTTTTTATCTCAAAGATAAATTTCAATTTTTAAGATACGACTGCGCAGGACATGGAAAATCTCCTGCGCCTTCTCATATTTATCATCTTGATGATCACGTTTTAGATTTAGAGTTAATCATTGAAAAACATAAACTGGAAAAAATTGTTTTTATCGGCATGAGTAACGGTGCCCGTATTGCGATGGAGTTTGCCAGAAGGCATCCGGAAAATGTTAAGGCCATGGTGGCAATCGGGACTTATGATATCCCGACTCCAATAGTGAAAGCAAAAGTTGGAAGTTGGATTGCGGCGACAAAATTGGGAGGCTACACGGCGAGATTTGATATCACCATTCCATGGATTTGGGGTGAAACATTTTTTAATGAAAAGAGTGAACACATTTTAGCCTATAGAAAAAAGGGTTCAACATTTAATGAGTCTTCCGCTGAATTTTTAATGGAAGGAGCAAGGCAGACATCGATTGATATAAGTGAAATTCAGTGTCCGATTTTATTTTTAGCTGGCGAGGAAGATGTTTTAACACCGGCCTACGTGCATGTTGAGATGGATAAAAAAGCATTGAACTCAACGTTTAAATTAGTTGAAGGTGGACATGCCTGTTTAATTGAAAAACCTGCGATTATGGAAAATGTTATCTTGCCGTGGCTTAACGAAACTATTTTCTAGTTCTATTGGCCTTTACGCGAACTCTTGATTTTTCAAGATTCGTTTTCGCAACAAAAACAATCATCACAGTACTTGAAGCAAGAACGAAAGCAGCTAGGTCTAAAAAGCTCATAAGAATCTCCTTTATTTGTCCTTGTCTACTTATCGGTTTTAAAATTAAATTACTTTACACGAGTAGCTTCCTCGGTTAATTGGGTGAACAATTTGTCCTCATCCGAAGGACGAAGCCCCAAAGACCATTCTCCTTTCGGATACATGACTGCGGCGATTCCACGTTCACATTCGCCCAGGCAAGTGGAAGCAGAGACGCGAACCTCATTTTTCGAGTACAGCTCACGGGCGCGGGTTTTGAGATTTTTTCTCATTTTATGGGCCTCTTCTGGAGAAGATTCCGTACTGTCGGGACGGTTATACGTACAGCTGGTGCAGACAAATAAATGTGCCTTTAATTCGCTCATAGATCCCTTCCAATTTGAGAGGTAAATTCTCTCATAGTGTTTTCTTATTACTATAATATCGTTATCATCATAGAGACACAATTTTCATTTTTAAGAGGTAATCCATGGGACTCGGGCAGAGACAAAAGGCCTTAGAGATCAATTTGAATAATCGCATCTACGGCACCTTCGCCGAGATCGGTGCCGGACAGGAAGTGGCCAGGCATTTTTTCCGTTCAGGCGGGGCTGCCGGAACGATTGCAAAAAGTATTTCTGCTTATGACATGACGATGAGTGATGCCATTTATGGAAAAGAAAAAACCGGCCGTTATGTTTGCGAAGAGCGCTTACAAAAAATGCTCGATACGGAATACGATACACTGATTTCACGTCTATCAGATGTTAGATCTCCCGAGACAACTTTTTTTGCTTTTGCCGATACCGTATCTGCAAAGTCTTTTAAAGGAACGGGAGACAATCACGGATGGCTAGGAATTAAATTTCAGCACGCTCCAGGTGCCAAACCTTCACAAGTTATTATGCACGTGAGTATGCTTGATGCAGAAAATGTTCAGCAACAGGAGGCCATCGGTTATCTGGGAGTAAACCTGGTGTATGCGGCCTATTACATGGCCCAGGATAGAGAAAAATTTATTTCAGGTTTAATGGATGGACTGACAACGGCGAGAATTAAAATCGATATGATCCAGGTTGAAGGAGAGGCCTTCCATGGAGTCGACAGCAGATTATTATGTCTTGAATTGGTTAAATTAAAATTATGTGAAGCCGTTATTTTTGACGTAGATGGTTCAGTTCTTCAGGCCTCAGAAGTTTTATACAAGAAAAACGTTTTAGTTGTCCGTGGAGGTTACAGACCGCCGACAAACTTAAGTTTGGATATGCTGGAGTGTGGGCTTCGTAAGTTTACTGCTTCATTAGATAAATCAGAACACGATAATATTATTGTGATTCCAGAAATTTCAATGTCCCTATTACTTGACCGCGGAATGGTTGATAATGAAGATTTCCTGGCCCGTGTAGATCTTTTGTCGGCCCTTGGACAAAAAGTTTTGATCTCAAATTCGGAGTCGTATAGTGACCTGAATTTGTTTTTTACTAAATATGCCAAAAAGAAAATCGCCTTTGTAATGGCCGCCTATAATCTTGAAGAAATATTAAATAAAACCAAATACGAAGGAAGCCGATGTGGTTTGGGTTTAATAGGATCTATTGGAAGATTGCTTGAGCCTAATACCAGACTCTTTGTTTACCCTGCGGTTGATGAAGAAAATAGTGCTATTCAGACTATTGAGTCGATACAGGCCAACGATGAAATGACATTTCTTTTAATGTATTTAAAAGAGAATCATTTAATTGAGGATATTTTAGACTACAATCCAGAAGTTATTTCGATTTGGTCTAGAAGAGTGCTTAAGATGATTCAAGACGGTGCCGATGGGTGGGAAAAATTTGTGCCCGCCTCAGTAGCTAAAACAGTAAAGACGAAATGTTTATTCGGAGCAAAATGTGATATTTAAAAATTTAGTAGTAATGTGTGCAGTATTAGTTATTTCTCCTAAGGCCTTCTCATGGGGGAAAACGGGTCACCGTGTAGTAGCAGAAATTGCAGAGAGAAATCTTGATCCAGCAGCAAAAAAAGGGATTAAAGATCTTCTAGGAGTAGACACTCTAGCAAGAATCGCCAACTACCCTGACGAAATCAGATCAGATAGAGCTTACGATTATACATCGACTTGGCACTATACAAGTATCCCGACGGGAAAAACTTATTTCGATCAAAAAAGAAATAAAGATGGGGATATTATCGAAGCGCTATTTCGTATGGATGAAACGCTAAGAGACCCGAAAAAATCAAAAGAAGATAAAGCTTTTGCCTTGAAGTTCATGGTGCATTTAATGGGTGACGTTCACCAACCTCTTCACGTTGGTCTGGCAGAAGACCGCGGTGGAAACAACGTGCGTGTGAAATGGTTTAAGGCCGAGTCTAACCTGCACACAATTTGGGATGAGAGCATCATCGATTTTCAACAGCTTTCTTATACAGAGTACACGACATTTTTAAATCATTATACAAAAGATGAGAAGAAGGACATTACAAAAGGGACTTTCATCGACTGGGCCAAAGAATCACAGGAGTTAAGAAGTGTGGTTTATGATACCGGTGCCAGCGAAAACTTGAGTTACGAGTATCAGTTTAAAGCAAAACCTGTCGTTGAAGAGCGTTTGCGCAAAGCTGGTTTAAGACTTGCGACTGTATTAAACAGCATTTTCAAGAAAACAAAAGAAGATAAGAGCTTTGTAGAGTTAAGACAAAAAGTTAAGGATAATATTTAATTTTTTATTATAGGTGAAACATGTCTCTAGATAAAAGAATGCAGCGTGATGTTTTAATTTGTGATGATGATAAAGATATTTGTGAAATCCTCAAAGTCTATTGTGAGAACATGGGGTGTTTTAAAAACATCGTTATGGCCCACGATGGAATTACGGCAACTCAGAAATTGCGCAATCAAAAGTTTGCTTTGGTTTGCCTGGATATCACTATGCCGAAAAAGAGTGGATATGATTTAATTGGTGATGTTGAAGTCGGCGGTATCAATTCTAAAGAAAGCATCCTGATTGTTTCAGGAACATTGGAAAAAGACTTGATCGCTAAAATTATTGCCAGTGGTGTGAAGAACTTCATGGTGAAGCCATTTGATGAAAAACAATTCCAGGAAAAAGTCTTAAAAATCTTAGGAACAGCAAAATGAGTACAACGGGAAGAGAGTCGCTAAAGTTAATGCCAGGTGATTATCTTCTGCGTGAAGGGGATGAGAGCACTGAGATGTATTATTTACAATCGGGCTCTCTGGCCGTCATGAAAAGAAAAGGCGATGCTGTTCATCAGATCGGAACGATCATCGCTGGAGAATTAGTAGGTGAAATGTCTTTTTTAGATAAAGAGCCGCGCTCTGCCAGCGTTAAAGCGATCTCAGAATGCGTTCTCGTAGTTGTTCCGCTGGATAAGCTGGAAGAAGTCATGGATGGGCAGCCGAAGTGGTTTACGGCACTTTTACACACGCTGACGGATCGTTTGAGAAAAGCAAACGCTCGCATCAGAATCTAAAATACAATATTAAAATTTTTTTCGATTTCAGGTTTTAAACTATCAGGGATGGGATTATTTCCTACTGACAGATGGTGAAGCTCTTTAAGCTCTTTGAGTTTTAAAGGCAGATCATGAAGTTTGTTGTCTTCCAGATTTAAACGGCGAAGCTTAGTGAGGCGATAAAGGCTCTCTGGAATTTCACTCACAAGATTATGGCCTAAATCCAGATAATGAAGGTGAGGCATTTCGTTGAAAAAAGTTTCAAGAGCTTTGCTATTTAAATAATTCCTTCCCAAAATAAGCTGTTTTATTCCCGATCTCTCAGAGAGTTCTGGAAGGTGGTTTAATCGGTTATTTTTCAAACTTAAATAAGTCAGGTTCGGGAGTTGAAAAACTTCTTTAGGGATGACGGAAATTTTTGTGGAGATCAAGCTTAGTTTTTTTAGTTTTGTCAGGATGCTGATGTCTTCAGGAAAGTAAGTGAAGTTCCCGCCGATGATTTCGAGCTCAGTAAGATCCCATAGATTCAAAAGCTCTATAGGAAACTTTGATTCGGCCTCATTGCATTTCATTACAATGCGTTTTTCGTAACGGGATTCAAACATTATTTAAAGATCCTGGACATACTTGTTATGTGAATCAACTAAAATACATTTTGGAGTGATTGCTCTATCACTTAAAGCGTAACTGAAAATGATAACTTCTTCACCTTTTTTTATCAGTAGTGCCGCAGCACCATTGATGCAGATCATTCCTGATCCGCGAGGTCCTGCAATGACATAAGTTTCCAGGCGATTCCCGCTGGTGTTGCTAACAACTGTGACTTTTTGTCCGGCCCATAGATCAATGCGATCCAACAGATCCTGATCAATGGTAATACTGCCGACGTAAGCTAGGTCTGCGCCAGTTACAGTTGCTTTATGAATTTTACTTTGTAGTAGTTCTCTTAACATATAATTTAAAAACCCTAAATATCTTTTGGCCCTGGAATTCCCAGGAAGTATAAAATTGAAGTCATTGGCCCATGGCTTAAGTGTTGTTGAGCTTCTTTTCTCACCACGTCTTTAGCATGAAACGCAATCCCTAGTCCCGCTGTTGCCAGCATTGGTAAATCATTGGCACCATCACCAATGGCCACCACTTGTTCTAGTGAAATATTTTCTTGTTGAGCGATAAGCTTTACCAGAATCGCTTTTTGATTAGCATTAACGATCGTTCCTGTCACATTACCGGTTAAGTGACCGTCTTTAATTTCTAATTCATTGGCAAAAGAGTAATCAAGTCCAAGTTTCTTTTTTAGAGCGTCTGCAAAGAATGTGAATCCCCCGGAGATAAGCGCTACTTTGTAACCCAGAACTTTGATCGTTTTAATAAACTCTTCTACACCAGGAGTAAGAGGAAGATTTTCTAAAACTTCCTGCATGCGAGTGACATCGAGTCCTTTTAATTTAGACACGCGAAGCTTAAGTGATTCGTCGAAATCAATTTCGCCGTTCATTGCTCTATGGGTGATCTCTTTGACTTCAGCACCAACACCACAAAGCTCAGCTAATTCATCGATAACTTCTGCTTGAATCAGTGTTGAGTCCATATCAAAAACGATCATGCGCTTATTTCTTCTGAAGACGTTGTCTTTTAAGAAAGCGACATCGATTTTATGTTTGGTCGAAGCTTGCATAAGTTCAGACTTAAGTGCTTTTGTATCCAGATCTTTTGGAATCGACGTTGAAATCTCCATCGAAGAAAACTCTTTCGGGCTGACTTTGTCGATGCGTTCAATGTTGATTTTATGATTGGCAAGAATTGAAGCGAGATCGGCCACGAAACTAGCTGTGACTTTTTGAGGAGAGACACAAGTCACGATGAATTTATCACCTTCCATTTCCGGAGTGTGAACTTTTTGATCGACGACTTTATAACTTAAAGTCAGCCCCATCATGTTAGCTTCAAATAAAAGATCTTTTAAAACGTTTCCGTTTTGAGAAGAGTCTTCTGAGTTAAATCCTATTACGAAACTTAGTGAAAGCAGTCCGTGAGTCACGGCCTGTCCCATGTCTAAAACATCAACGTTGTACTCGCTGATAATTTTCATGAGTCTCGCTGTAATCCCGGGCCCGTCCGGTCCACTTACAGTGACGAGAATTGTTTTTCCATTAAGTAGTTGGTTCACTTGCTGTCCTTTCTGTCGTTCTTTGACGTTTTTTTTCTTTTCTCAATTTTTGGATTTTGCGAATAAGACCAAATGAGTATTCGCCCGCTGAATATAAAGAGAAGATTGAGGCCAAATAAATGGCGATTGTTCCCAACAGGGTCATGTTGATGCCCATAAAAGTATCGTTGGCCATTAAGAAGGGGATACCGACCATTTGTGTAGCCGTTTTCCATTTACCTAATGTTCCTACCGGAACGCTGATACCTTTTTCCATGGCAAGCAGTCTTAGTGCTGTAATGTACATTTCGCGCAGAACGAGGATTAAAACAACAATGACATGCACGCGATTCATTGCTTGAAGCATGATCAGTGCAGAGATCACCAAAAATTTATCTGCAATTGGATCAAGAAATGATCCGAAAACAGTCACGATATTTTTTTTTCTGGCGATAAAGCCATCAAGAAAATCAGTGATAGAGGCCGCTACGAAAGTCCAAGCGGCAACATAGTTGAGAAGTTTAGTGTGCGCCAGTGCCCAATCATATTGAACCTGCACAGCGTACATGGAAAAAATGATAATAGGGATCAGGACCACTCTGAACATAGTTAAGCGATTTGGAAGGTTATCTATTTCCCACTCATTACTCATTTTTTTCCTTCTTATATTAAATGTAACTTTATTTTAACCTAAGAGTAGCAAAGCTTACTAGGAGAAAAAATTGGAAAGACACTTAAGTTTAATTAAAACCGATTACCAGGAACTTGAAAAAAGAGTTTTTCCACGTTTTCCTTTTGGTTTTATGATTTTTAAAGAAGAATCAGGCAATAAAATGGTGTTTGAGGTCAAAGATATCTCACTTACCGGAATGCAGCTTTGTTTCAAAGACGGAACCCATGAGCATAAAATTGGTTCAACGATTAGCGGCGAACTTCACTGGCGTGCTTCAACAGTAAAAATTAAAGCAAAAATCCAATGGGTACGTGAGGCCGCGTTAGGACTTTCATTTGATTCAAGCATTAGTTTTGAAGAAAAAATGAGATCATTTTTGTCTTTTGACAACATTGTTGCGCATATTAAACCACTTCATAATAGAAACATCACGATTGATCTTCCCAATAATTTAAAATACTGGCTGAAGTCGGACGGGGTTTTAGATTTATTCGTGTGGGAGCATTCTTCTCAGGGGATTTCACGTTTTCAAATCATGATGATGGAGCATTTCATCGAATGGGAAGAAGGAGTGGGCCTTAAATCTGGAAAGATTATGACTCAAAGAGATCTTGATACGCCGCTGTCGCAGGAAGATGAATTTGTCTTTCAAATTGATGAGGCAGTTGTCACTGATAAAGTTGAGATGGCATTGGGCGTTGTCAGGCTGATTTCTGAAGAGCACCTGCCACTTGATGCTAAAGAATTTTTAATCTATAAGCTGGGTGGCTAAACCACCCCCAGCTTTCTACTTTGCTTCCTCTGAGAACCCTCTTATAATCAAAATGCATTAATCCTCTTATATTTTTTTTATTTGGAGATCTCTCAATGAATCGTAACCTTGCTTTGGAATTTGTCCGTGTAACTGAAATGGCCGCTATCGCTTCTGCTCGTCTCATGGGCCGTGGAGATGAAAAAGCTGCTGACCAGGCCGCAGTCGATGCGATGAGAGCTATGCTTGATTCAGTTGAATGTGATGCTACAGTTGTGATCGGTGAAGGTGAAAGAGATGAAGCTCCGATGCTTTATATCGGTGAAAAAGTTGGTTCTGGAAAAGGACCTGAACTGGAAATCGCTCTTGATCCATTAGAAGGAACAACAGTGTGTGCGACTGGTGGATACAACTCGATTTCCGTTATGGCGATTGCAGAAAAAGGAAATTTCCTGCACGCTCCAGATACATACATGCAAAAAATTGCTTGTGGCCCTGAAGGAAAAGGTCTGCTTGATATCAATGAAACGCCAAAAGAAAATTTAAGAAGACTGGCCGAAGCGAAAAAATGTCGTATTGCAGATTTAACAGCAATTGTACTAGATCGCCCACGCCATAAAGAACTTATTCAGCAGATCAGAGAAGCTGGAGCTCGTATTCAGTTAATCGGAGACGGTGACGTTTCTGCAGCGATTGCTTGTTGCGACCCTGAGTCTGGTGTGGATATTTTATTTGGTATCGGTGGAGCACCGGAAGGTGTTTTAGCTGCTGCCGCTATGAAATGTATGGGAGGGGACTTCCAAGGAATTCTTCAGTGGAGACACGATGAAGAGATCGCTCGTGCAAAAGCAATGGGGATCACAGATCTTAAAAAAGTTTTCAAACTAGATGACCTTGCTCGCGGGAACGTGATGTTTGTTGCGACTGGTGTAACATCGGGGAACTTCCTTAAGGGTGTTAGATTCAAGCCATGGGGAGCAATCACTCATTCAATTGTTATGAGATCAAGCTCTGGTACAATCAGACATATCGAAGCGGAACACCACTTTGATACAAAACCTCGTTACTAATATTTTTGGCATTATATAATTTAGGGAGAAATTAAAATGGCAACTGCTTCAAGAACTGAAATCGTCGATGTTGATATCAATAAACTTTACGATGTAATCGTAGACTACGCGAAATACGCTGACTTCGTTGATGGTGTAAGCAGTACAAAAGTTTTAAGCCAGTCTGAAACAAGTGCAAAAGTAGAATACTCTGTGAATATGATTAAGAGTTTCAAATACACGTTAGCGACAACTCAAGTTCGTCCGACAAAAATCTCTTGGGTACTTGATTCTGGAGATCTTTTTAAGAAGAACGATGGGCAGTGGATATTAAAAGATTTAGGTGGTGGAAAAACTGAAGTGACTTACTCACTTGAAGTGGATTTCAAAATGTTTGCACCTAACTCGATTTTAACTGCTCTTACTCAGAAGAATCTTCCTGTGATGATGGAGTCTTTTTTTAAACGTGCTAAATCTAAGTAGAAGGAAAAAATCCCATGAGTGAAAAAGAATCAAAAGGATCTCCCATCGAAGGCATTATTAAAAAGGTGGTTTCAGTAGGTGTTGGGGCTGCTTTCATGACTGAAGAGTCAGTGAAGAAAATTCTTGAAGATTTACCTCTTCCAAAAGAAATCCTTACAGGCCTGGTACAAAATGCCAAAGGTGCCAAAGAAGATTTTACTAATGGAATTAGAGAAGAGCTTAGAAATTACTTAACTAAAGTGGACGCTTCTAAAATCGCAACAGATATCCTTGACCGCTACGACGTAGAGGTTGAAGCGAAATTTAAATTCAAAAAGAAAAGCGATTCCGCACTAGAGAAGAATGAATAAGACCGAATTAGAAGAAAGACTTAATCTCGTAAAAAATGATCTTAATGGGGCCGTGCTCGTCGCGGTCTCTAAATACTCACCAGTAGAAGACGTGGCCCTGGCCTACTCGCTTGGACAAATGGACTTCGGTGAAAACCGCGTGGCCGATCTGGCCGCCAAAGCGGGAAGTTTCCAATTCAATCAAAGACAAAATGTTCGCTGGCACTTTATCGGCACTCTACAAAGCAATAAAGTAAAAGAGCTGATGAAGATTCCCAATCTCTATGCGATTCACTCAGTGAGTTCTAAAAAACTGCTGGAAGAAATTCTTCGTCGAGAAGGAGAGTTTCAAGGGCCGGAGCTTAATTTGTTTTTTCAATTGAATACATCCAAAGAAGAAGAAAAAAGTGGATTTGATACAGTTGAAGAAATAGCTGAGGCCATTGAATTTCTTTTAACTAAGAAAAAATCGAATCTCATCTGTCGTGGGCTGATGACTATGGGGTCGATTCGCGAAGAGAACTTTGAAGAGGCCGCAAGAAAATCCTTTCATGAACTGCGAGAAGCCCGCGACTACTTAGCTGAAAAATTTAATTTGAAAGATTTAAAACTATCGATGGGAATGAGCCAGGATTATAAGATTGCGCTGGAGGAAGGAGCCGATTATGTTCGTGTTGGTTCATTGATATTTAAAGCTTAAAATTATTCCCTTTAATAAGTTTTCTTTTCACTTTCTCTATTTTGAACATTTGAAAATAATCTTCGAGGAATTTGAAATATTCATCAAATGTTAACTTTATTTTTAATTTCATTAATGACTTCCCATTGATTAAATAAATCAGCGTAGGTTTTAATTCTCTGCCAATCTAGATATTGAACATTTTCAATTAAAAATTGAATATCTGCCTTATCTTGCAATTCTCTTGTTGGATCATTTGAGTAGGCCTGAATTTTTAATCCAATTAAATCTTCAGTTTTAACAAATTTAATTCCTTCAGGTCCGCCGAGGTTTGCTTCAGATAAGATTTTTTGAGAAATCGGTCTTCTCGCCAAAATGACATCAACATAGCCCACGCCAGAAAACTGTAAGACTTCATCAGATTCGTGAATAAGGTTAAATCCATTCTTAGTAAAAAGGGTCTTTAAGATATTTTTATGGTCTTCATGGATTAGTAGGTCTAAATCAATTGTTGAGCGTGTAGAACCGTAACAGGCCAAGGCCAGACCACCTATTAAGGCATGATCTATTTGATTAGTTTCAAGTAGTGAGTGGGCAAGTTTTAAGGTAGATCTTAAATTCATCATATCTGTAAGTTTAACAAAATAGCTTAAAATCTCCTAATATAATCGCCACCTATTAGGGAGCGTTTTTGACTTATCTTACCGAAATTATTAACTTAATAGAAAAGCGTGATTTATCTACTAATTAGATAGTAGGGCTATGAGTTTTCTATGAGTAGAAAACGGGCATGTTTGCTATAGTGCAAGAAACGATATTTGAGAGGGAATTATGAGTCAGAGAAAAGTGCCGGAACTTAGTTTATTAAGCTACGTTAATGGAAGCCAAAACGATAAAATTAAGTTCGTTGACGACATTACACTTGGTCTTAAAGATTACGGTTTTATTATTTTAAAAGACCATACAATCGACCAAAAGAAAATTGACCACGCTTACGACATGGTTAAAGAATTTTTCGCTCTACCACTTGAAACAAAAATTAAGTACCAAGGAAATAACGGCGGACAACGTGGTTACACTCCATTTAAAACTGAACACGCTAAAAACAACAAGAACCCAGACTTAAAAGAATTCTGGCATGTTGGTCGCGAGCTTTTGGCCACTAGTTCATACAAAGGTATTTACCCTGAAAACGTATGGCCTTCAGAAATTAAAGAATTAAAACAAACTTTCATTGAGCTTTACGAAGCAATGGATGCAACATCTATTCAGCTTTTAGAAGCAATCGGAAAAGGTCTTGATGTACCAAGTGACTATTTCACAAAGATGATTCACGACGGGAACTCAATTATCAGAATGATTCACTACCCACCAACAAAAGGTGAAGATACAAAGAACTCTGTAAGAGCAGCAGCTCACGAAGATATCAACCTGATCACAATGCTTGTAGGAGCAACGGATTCAGGATTACAACTTCTAGAGCGTGATGGATCATGGCTTGACGTTGAGTCTCGTCCAGGTGAAATCGTTGTGGATACAGGGGATATGATGGCGAGAATCACGAATAACGTGCTTCCATCAACTACTCACAGAGTAATCAATCCAGGGGATGATGGATCGGCAAGATTCTCAATGCCATTTTTCGTTCACCCACACTCGAATGCTATTTTAGAATGTATTCCTTCTTGTGTTGGTGCTGGTGGAAGAACTCCGGATCCAAAGACAACGGCAGGAGAATTCTTAAATCAAAGATTAAGAGAGATTGGTCTCATTAAGTAGGCCTCTTAGAATCTCACACCGATACTTGCTTTCATGTTCAAAATATTTGTAGATTGTTCGGTACCATCGGAGAACGTTTCGGTGGTACTTAACGATTCAACAGAGCCTTCAAAAATCATCGCCATAGACTTCGTAAAAGGCATCATATAGCCGACTCTTACTTC
>JBEIPV010000147.1:0-6628 GCA_040376855.1 Bacteriovorax sp. | reverse complement strand
ATTATTTATCACTCGCGATTTAGGCCCGGAGACAGTGACCCACAGTGGATATGCAAAATTAATCAAGAGATGGAAAAGAGGCCAAACCCTGGATAGTGCCCAGACCATTTTTGAAATCACTCCAGAAAATAATGCCGTCAGCATGAGTGTTTACCACGAAAGTGGAAAGGCCAATTTTGTAGCGATTAAGCATGTTGATTTTTACACCACAGAGTATTTTAAATACGATGGGGTTACTTTTAAGCAGCTTAACCTGCCTAAAAAAGTGGATACACTTGGAAGCCGTCTTGATGGTGCCTTTTTAAGTTTAAGCCAGACGTGGGAAGAATTTCTGGTTGGTGATATTGTTTATTTCAGCTACGCCAATGAAAAAATGGAATTGGTGTACAGACCTGATAATAAATCTTCTGTGTACAGTTTCAGAGTGATTAAAGATGGTGCCCTTGCCATTATCGATACAGATGTAAAAGGTAATTTATTTTTCTTTAAAAAAGAAAACGGTACTTGGGGACGCGAGCGAATTGATTTACCGGTGAACGGTAGTATTGATATGCTTTCTACGAATCCAGAACAAGATGATTTTTTTGTTTCATTTGATTCATTCAACACCCCAGTGTCTTACTATTATGGAAAGAAAAATAAAATTGAATCAATTGTAAAAAGGCAGCCAGGTTATTTTGATTTTGAAAATGTAGAAGTTCATCAGCATTTTACAAAGAGTCCTGACGGAACCATGATTCCTTATTTCTTAGTTCACAAAAAAGGTATCAAGCTTGACGGAAAAAATCCTACTATCCTTTATGGCTACGGCGGATTTGAAATTTCTCTGAAGGCCCATTTTAACAATGTCCTTGGAAAAGTATGGCTGGATAAAGGTGGAGTTTACGTTTTATCGAATATTAGAGGTGGAGGCGAGTATGGCCCTTTATGGCATCAGTCTGCTTTAAAAGAAAACCGCCAGCGCGCTTATGATGACTTCTACGCAATTGCTGAAGACTTGTTTGCCAAAAAGATTACAAGCCCAGAACATTTAGGTGCACAAGGTGGAAGTAACGGCGGCCTTCTTATGGGAGTTTGTTACACCCAAAGACCAGACCTGTTTAAGGCCATTAATTGTGGAGTGCCTTTGTTGGATATGCACCGTTATCACAAGCTGCTCGCGGGATATAGTTGGATTGCCGAATATGGAAATCCGGATGAGGAAGTCGATGGGGATTTTATTAGAAAACTTTCTCCTTACCATAAGATCAATAGTGCAGAGAAAAATTACCCAATGATGTTCTTAAATACCTCAACTAAAGATGACCGCGTTCATCCAGGACACGCGAGAAAATTTGCTGCTAAACTAAAAGAGCACGGATTTGATTATATTTACCATGAAAATATTGATGGTGGTCACGCAGGCGCATCAAACCTGAAGGAAGTAGCTTTTATGAAGGCAATGGATTATGCTTTTTTCTGGAAGTATTTAAAATAAAGAGGAAGTTATTATGAAGTATTTACTATTGTCACTATTAGTTCTTTCAACGGCAGCAATGTCTGCAGAAAAAAAAGTAGTTGCTCAAGCGGCAACTAAAAAAACAGTAACAACGGGAGATAAAACTCTTGATGTCACACCTGAAAGTAAGTCTGAAGAAATGGCAGACCAAACTGGGTTGTATACAGAGAAGCATTCAATGAAGGCCCACATTTCATGTAAAGCTAAAGACGGACATGTTATTAAGCACGGTGAAAAGGGTTACGAAGAATGTATTAAAAACGTTAAGAATGATAGCTCTGACGTAAAAGTAGAATTCGAAAAATAAATAAGTCTAAGGCCCGTGTAATCCACGGGCCTGTAGCATTTTGTCTCAGCTCTTCCATCAAGCATTTCACAAACTCAATCGTTGAAACCACTTACGGCCGGCATGTTAATTGAATTCATTTAGTTGTAAGTACTTTGAATTTTATAATTCAATGTTTAACTTCACGGAGGATTTATGAAATACGCACTAATGTTAATCTTAACTATTTCACTATCTGGACAAGCTTATTCTTTTGAAACAGCTGTAGCAAGAACAGCCGCTCCATCATCAGATGAACCTAGCACTGGCAGTAGTAGAACATATGAGCAAGATAGAACTTATCACGACTACGATAACTCAGACACAATTCAAACCGGGCAATCGGCCACAAAAAGAGAGTATCAGTACGACACAAATTTTAAGTCGTGCAGAACAATGAATGGCGTTTGGCTTCGCACCGGTGATAAAGGATATGCTGCTTGTATGGACAGCACACAGACCTTAAAAAAATAAGAGAGTGATGAGGAGAAATATATGAAAACTTTATTAGCTCTTGTCCTGGCCGTTACGTTTTCACAATCGTACGCCCAGTCTTATATGAGTTCAGGTGCACCAAGTGGGGGCTCGGCACCAGGTGCAGTCATGACTAGTCCGAACCCCAGCCGTCCAATATTCGATACAATGAATAATACAAAAACAACGAGCGATACCGTTGGGACAACACAGTCATCGACCACGACGACTGTAAAGAAAACCAAAGAGAGACGACTAATCCCCATTACTCCGGCCAATACTAATCCCAGCGGAGTCAATTGCGTTGACCGCTCCGGAAGAAGTTTTAGATCGGGTGATTCAGGTTACACTGGATGCATAAACTCAATGAGAACGAGATAATTATTTTTGGCAGCGAGGACAGTGATATGTTCCTCGCCCGCCTTGAATGGTCTTTATGACCTTTGTGACTATGCCTTTCTCCAAACACATCTGGCAGTGGTTTTGATAAAACACTACCAGATGCTTTACTCCTTCACCTTTATCGCCATTGGCATCACGGTAGCCTCCACTAAAAGTCGTACCCTTAGTTTCAACAGCACCGCTAACCACCAGATCCATTGATTGTTTTAGTTTTTCAATTTCATGAGCTTCGATGTCACCGGTAAGTCGTGTCGGTAAAATTCCCGATCGTGCACAAATTTCCGAGGCCATGTAGTTACCGACACCAGGAAATGCTTTTTGATCGAGCAGGAAAGGCTTAATGGGCCTATTAGGGTATTTAAAAAAAGTTTCTGTAATATGGTTCACGTCGAAATCGGGAGAGGTGATATCGATCGGTAGAGCGTCTTCTTTGATTTTGAAGTTTTCGTCTGTCAGTAAATAGAAGTGTCCGAAGCGGCGAGGATCGATATAAGTCAGGACGCCGTATTCGCTTTTATTTTTGTCGATGAATTCGATGTGGCCGTGTTTTTCAGCGAGAGGGGCGTGGGACATTTGCCATGAACCACTCATGCCGAGGTGGGATAGGATGTATCCGTGTGGGGCCAGTTCGAAGATCAGCCATTTGGCGTGTCTGCGTATTTTAGTGATGGTGAAGTTTGTTGGATCGAAATCCATTTGTTTGACCATGCGTTTTGTTAGGGGGGAGAAAATGGCCGATTCAATCTTGAAAGGTAAGATTGGGGTTAGTTGGTTTTTGATGGTTTCGACTTCGGGTAGTTCTGGCATGACGATAATTTATTGAATTTATAAAAAAATGTAAAGACTTATGCCTGAACTGCTACGGCTTAGGCATAAATCTCATATTTTTCTTAGCTATAGAACAAGTTATTCCAAAGCAAACTTAGCACATTGCTCATCTTCAACAGATTTTGCGCCACTGATTCCAATTGCACCGACATGCTTACCGTTTAATACAATCGGGATCCCGCCTTCATTTGCCACCACATCTTTTACTGAGAGCATTCCAAGTCTTCCACTTTTTACACCTTCAACAAAAGCACTTGTTGGACGTTGAAATGCATTTGAAGAAGTGGCCTTAGCAATAGAGGCATCAATACTTCCAACATATGAACCATCATCGCGTTGGAAAGAAATGAGTCTTCCTTCAGCATTCACGATAGCTACAGAAAGAGACCATTTATTTTTTCTTCCGCATTCAATAGCTTTAGAAATAATTGTTTGAGAAACTTCTGTGTTTAGAGTTTCTCCTTTTAGAGCAGTCCAGCCATTCATTGAAAGAGATAACAAGATTGTTGTTACAATTTTTTTCATAATGATACTCCTTATAAATTAATTGTGCAGCTATAGTAATGAGCATCTTCTTCATGGTCATCGTTATAAAAATAAGTCGCAACTATTACACTGCTTTTGCCATTTGATTTTAAGGCCAGTCGAAATTCAGAGTCTTCAGTTTTAAAAAAATCCGTTAATGAATAAATTCTGTGTCCAAGAAATTCACTATAAGGTGCATTTTCAATAAACTGGAAACGTCCTGCGGAGCTTGCAGAGTTAGATTCACTCCAGACGATAGCTTTTGAATTTTCAATAGTCAGCTGAGCTTGAGTACCATTGCTTAGGCAATCATATTGAGTGGCCAATGCAGAGATTGAATAAGTAGCTGAAAGGATTAACGTAGTAAGAAATTTCATAAATTCTCCATGTTAGTGAATCACATTGAAAAGATTTTTAGCGTATATCTTTGAGGTAGTATAATTATATTAAATGACGTATAGATTAAGCTATGCTTAATCAAATAGATTTGAACTTACTTGTAATATTTGAAAAAATCGCTGGTACACTCAGTGTGAAACAGACGGCTGCTGTCTTTAATGTCACGCCTTCTGCAATAAGCCAGGCTATGGCCAAGCTTGAAAATGCAATAGGAACCCAGTTATTCATACGAGAGCATAAGAAAATAATTCTTTCACCAGCTGGGATTGATCTTTTGAGCAGGATTAATCAACCGCTAGCTCATTTACAAAATCAGATTGAAGATTTTTCAAAAGAGCGAAATAGTAAAAGCTATAGTGGGACCATTGCAATTGGATGTCCTTCAGAATTTGGATCAAGATTCGTTATTAAATGGTTTTCGAAGTTTCAAAAGAAATATCCAGATATAAAAATAAAAATGAGACTAGGTTCACCCAACACGCTGCTGGCATATCTGGCCAAAGGTGAAGTTGATTTTCTTATTGCTGATGATGGGCCTTATTATAAGGAAGTCGCTAAGAAGCTTTCGATTAAAGAACTGTTTTATGAAGAACTTATTGTGTGTGCTTCACAGAAGATGGAAGGAGTAAGTTCTCGAATGAAGTCTTTTGAAGCTATTTCTACGCTACCACATCTGGATTATGCAATGGACTGTAGTGCTATTGGGATCTGGTATAAATATCATTTTAATAAAGCACCAAAAAAATTAAATCCGGTACTTGTTTCTGAAAATGTCAGGGCCCTAATCTTAGGAATACAAAACGGTGTAGGGATCGCAATGATTCCAAAATACTTAGTGAAAAAGCAATTGGAGTCAGGGGAGTTTATTCAAATAAGTCCGACTGCGAATAAACTAATGAATGCTCTTTTGCTCATTCAGCACAATGATAAAATTCCCACAACAGCTGAAAAATTATTCTTAGATATGTTGGAAGGGAAACAGAAAGTCATTGAGTAGTGGAAGAAAGAATTTGTTTTGCACCTACTTTAGCCTTTAAGTAATTGCATATATGTCACGAATAAGTGGTTCCATGCATGTGTTTTTCCAACATACTATGAATAGGTCCAATAAAATTCGCAAAAAAAGTTTAAGAATGTCACTTTCTTAATTCAATTTAAAATTCTAGACTATAAGGAGTTTTTAATTAAGGAAATTTCAATGACAGATTTATTGAGCAATTTTTGGCATATTGTAGTTGTTGGCTTTATGGCCATTTTTCCACCAGTTAATCCATTGGGAACAGCTTTAATCGTTGAGCCTCATTTAAGTCATTTAAGTGGTATACATCGTAAAAAAGCATCATTTTTAATTTCATTCTACTGTTTCGTACTGTGTGTTTGCACAATAATGTTTGGTGCGCTTATTTTTAATTTTTTTGGAATCTCACTTATGGCGGTTCAACTCGCAGGTGGAATTTTAATTTCGAAAATAGGCTTTGATATATTATTTCAGAATAAGCAAAGTGATAAAGAAAATGCAAATGAAGCCATTGATCATAATAAACGATGGATTAAAATACAAACTTCACTTTTTTATCCACTCGCATTTCCAATAACTACAGGTGCAGGGACAATCTCAATCTTACTTACGTTAAGTGCCGATAGCTATCATCCGATAAGTAGAAATCATATATCAAATGTATTGGCCTTAAGTTTAAGTTCATTCTTAATGTGCTTCTTGGTTTTCATTTGTTTTAACTATTCACCAGTTATTATGAAAAAGGTTGGAGAAAGAGGACAAGTTGTGATGAATAGGCTGACAGGTTTTTTAACTTTTTGTGTCGGCATTCAAGTTTTTTTAAATGGTCTGAAAGCATTTTTATCAAATAGGTAAATGAAACAATTTCTGATTATGCCCATTCCTCTCAAAGAAGCCGAAATGAGGTCCAGTCTTGGGGCCAAATATAGCTGATGAAAGCAGGTTTTTTCTATACATGTGCATACATTAGTCAAACAAAGGATTCTAACCTTGAGAATATTGTCTCTAACTAAGCACCTTTAGCCTTCTGGCATATTTACACACTTGTAAAAATTACATTTTGAATTGTGCCTCGGCAATCTGTTGTAAATTGATTCCAATTTATCCAACATGCCCAGGAGACCTTTATGAAAATTTGTAAAAAGGCCGCAGCTATTCT
>JBEIPV010000101.1:0-10649 GCA_040376855.1 Bacteriovorax sp. | reverse complement strand
TTTTGCTGATGAATGTGAATAGATCTCATTGATAATCTCTCTGGCCTCTGACTGATGAGCTTTGATGTTTTTAATAACATCAGCGGCCGGGATTTCTTCGAAGTGCTCTGTTTCTACCAGTTCAGGCATGAATTGTTTTGATTCAGCATGAACTTTAATTTTAGGAGTACTGTTATCAACTGCCACCTCAGAACTAGTATGGGCCCTGATAAATTTATCTAATTCTTTCTCATCATCATTAATCGCCGAAATACTCAGAACCGGTACACCAATTCTTTTTTCAAGTTTTTTGGCATGTTCATCAGTAAAAAGAAGGTGGTCATTTTTATTAATGATAACGACAATGTTTTTATTCAAAATCTCTTTCACTGCAAGCATAAGTGAGAGTGAAGCCTCGAAACGATCAAGATCAAAAATCATCGCAATTGTTTTATATTTCGCGCAGTCTCTAATAAGTGAAGTTGTTGTCACCCCTTCATCTAAACTAGTCGGCACCAGACTATACACACCTGGTAGATCGACAACACTTAACTTTTTATCGCTGATGCTATTTGAAATGAAACCAGCACTGGCCGAATCCACCGTCACACCTGAGTAGTTAGACACTTTTCGGAGTTGTCCTGTCAGCATATTATAGATAGTCGATTTACCTGAATTGGGAAAACCAACAAGTAGGATGTTTTCCATTTTTATGCTCCCAACTTTTTAACAAGAATTTTATTGGCGTATTCTTTTCTTAAAGCAAAGAAGTTCCACTCACCATGCTTAATGGCGATCGGCCCTCCGAATAAACTTTTAGATTGAACAATAACCTGATCACCTGGAAGAATTCCCAGGGAAATGAATTTGAACTCATAAAGGCCTTCGCCTTCATAGCTCACAACTTCAACTTTCGTTCCGACTTCGATATCAGCAAGAGTAAGACTCATCGCAATGATCCTAGATAGTATTTTTATTTGAGTAATCAAACAGAGCATACTACTAGGACCAGAGACATTTCAACTAGAAGATTTGTAATCTTTATCAGTGATCTGAAAAGTGCTCGAATAGGCCTGGTTGAACTAAAAGCTTTGAGTGGAAGTTTTTTAAGATCAACTCTACTCTGTTAAGTTCAAGATCACCGATTAAGTCGGTGTATTTCTTCTCGATATCGCCAATGCATTCAAACAAATTCAATTTGAATTTAAGGCCGTACTCAGTCAAAAAGATATTTTGCTCGCGCTTATCATGTGAGTTAATTTTACGCTCAATGTAGCCGCGACTTTCAAGTTCATTTAAATGTGATGTCATTGTTTGTTTTTTTAGTCCACAACCACTACCAATTTCTTTGATAGATGGACCGTCGTGCTCGCAGATGAAAAGCAGGACTTCTAAAAACGATGGACGCAAATCAGTAAAACCTCTCGCTTGAAGGGAGATCAAAAGCTCTGCTGAATAAGTGCGGTAGATTTTTTTAACTAGACTGCCGATACTCGAAACTTTCTTCATGAAACGTCCGTGGTTATAATTGATAGTCCCTTACTGAGACTAAAATATTTTCCCACGAAGATTCCAACAGAGTCAAGTCTTACATCAGTACTATTCACACTAATGCTTACATTTAGAACAAATTTCTAGCATTACTGATTGATGTCACCACGCCGCAACATATACCAAACGTAAGTAAACTAGACCCCCCATAGGACATGAGTGGAAGCGGAATACCTACGATCGGCATGAGCCCGGAAACCATACTCATGTTAACAATCGTGTGCCAAAAGAAAATACCAAGTACGCCAACGACGACAATGGAGTCAAACATCTTATTAACATTCGAAGCAAGCCAAAGAAGTCGATAGAAAAGAGCGAGATAAAGCGCAATTAGAAAGACTGATCCAATAAAGCCATGCTCTTCATTAAAAATGGCAAAAATAAAGTCAGTGTGATTCTCTGGAAGATAATTCAAAGCTCCCTGCGAAGACTGACGAAATCCTTTTCCAAAAAATTGGCCTGAACCAATAGCGATTTTAGATTGAATAGCATTGTAACCAGAACCCTTTGCATCAAACTCAGGGTCGATGAAAGTGATAATCCTTTTTTTCTGATATTCACGCAATCCGAAGTTGTACATAACAGTACCGGTGACCAGACCGATGACTCCGATAACAATAATCGTTTTCCATTTTAGCTTTCTGTAGAAAGTAATCAGGAAGAAAATAAGCAGAGTTAGTGTTCCAGTACCAAGATCGGGTTGAATAATAACCATTAATGCCGGCACAAACGTAATTAAAAATGGAATGATTAGTTCTTTAAAACCAGTCTCCTGCTCAGGTGAAGCTTTTGCATACCATCTGGCAAGGACGAGAATGACGGACATCTTAACTAGTTCGGAAGGCTGGAATTTAAATCCTGCAATTCCAATCCATCTTTGCCCCCCAAGTGCCGAATGACCGACGAACAAAACCATAATCAACAGCATGACACAAAGTAAATATGACGGATAGGCCAGTCGGTAAAAATTCTTTGGCTGAATAAAACTAACGCCAATACCGACCATCCATGAAATACAAAACCACATAATTTGGGTTTTATAAATCCCCTGCTCCGGACCAACTCCGTGTGAGTGTGTCGCAGAATAAAGATTCAGGATACCGATAATAAAAATCGCCGTACAAATTCCAAAAAAAGAATAGTCGTATCGTTTAAGCTCTTCTCTAAAATTAATCATTACTCTCCCTCAGAAACAGTGCTGGCCGCTGGTGCTGGCGGAACTATGACCGCATTCTTCCCAGTCTTATCCAGGAAGAAATTCTTCACTAGCACACCTTGTTCGTCATAGAAATCCTTTGGATTTGTTTCCATGATCATAGGCACAGGATTCGCTCTCGTATCTTCCAGTGCTTCTCGGTAACCCATTTTATCCTGAAGCAGCAGTTTTTCCTGATACTTTGGATAGTACTTATTCAAGTAAGCAGCGATCATGGCCTTAGCAACCGGACCGGCAGCAGATCCACCGTGACATCCGTGTTCAACTACAACTGCAACCGCAATTTTAGGATTGATACTTGGAGCGTACGCAGTAAATAAACCATGGTGACGGAATCTATATTCCTGGTTCTCACACTTATTGAAAATCTTGTCTGCAGAAAACCCGATAACCTGAGCTGTTCCGGTTTTAGCTGACATTTGAATCCCATTTCCTTTTTGAGCGAATGCTGTACCACCTTGAACGTTGGCCGTATCAAAGAGAGCATGCTTTACAAGATCGATGGTTTTTTTCGAAATCTTAAACTCGTTAATAAGTTCAGGATCGTAACGTTTTAAAACCTGTCCAGTGTTAGAGAAAACTTCCTTAACAACGTGAGGTCTATATAACTTTCCTTCATTCGCTAATGTTGAATAGAACATAGCAAGTTGAAGTGGTGTTGTATTGACGAACGACTGACCGATAACACATGAAAGAGTCTCCCCTCTCTGCCACTCAACACCCGTACGTTTTTTCTTCCATTCTTGATTTGGGATTAGACCACTCGTCTCTCTTGGAAGAATGATCCCTGATCTTTGCCCCATACCAAACATCGTTGCGTATTTGTAAATAACATCGATATCGATTCTGTTTCCGATCATATAATAGAAAACGTCACATGAAGATTGAAGCGCCTTAATAACGTCTACAACTCCGTGACCTTCTTTTTTCCAACAGTGGAACACACGTCCACCCATTCTATATCCACCGTTACAAACGATTTTTGTATTTTCGTTGATCAATCCTTCTTCAAGGGCCGCGATGTGAGTCAGGGTTTTAAACGTTGATCCTGGAGAATAATGCTCTTGGATTGTTCTATCTCTTAGAGGACGTTTTTCATCCATAACCAGGCTTCCCCAGTAGTTTGATGTTAATCCTGTTGAGAAATTTCCTGGATCGTAAGCTGGGCGAGAAACCATTGCCAGTACTTCACCTGTTTCAATATCAAGAGCTACGGCTGCACCATCCTTTCCATCAAGCGCGTGATAAGCAGCAAGCTGCACATCGCGGTCGATTGTCAGACGAATATTTTTTCCTGGTTCAGCGACTTTGTTTTCGATACCAGTATAAAGATCATCAGATGTAACGTGTCTTCTTGCGCGTCCTCTGGCATCAACTTCCATGAACTGGTAGCCGTCTTGTCCTCTAATATCCAAGTCGAACTGCTGTTCAATTCCAGCTTGTCCGATAAAGTCACCTTGTTTGTAGTCGTACTTGTCACGCTCTCTTAAGCGCGGAAGTTTTTCCTGAGAAATTTCTGAAATATACCCAAGTAAATGAGCTCCGGTATCTCTATCCGTGTATTCACGAGAGATAAACGTTTCAACTGATACACCCGGAAGACGAGTTGATTCAGTTTCAATAATCGCTACTTCTTTTCTTGAAATATTCTTCTTAATAACGACCGGGATATATGTGGCCTGGCCTTGGAATTTCTTTAAAATCTTCTTGATCGCTTCCGGAGTCATCCCCAGGATTTCTCCCAGATACTGAACTGTTTCATCCGAACTCTCTAAATACTGAGGAGTCACGATGGCATCAAAACGAGGGACATTGTGAGTAAGAAGCACGTTGTTTCGTGAGAAAATCATCCCGCGTGGAGCACGCACGACGTCCTTTCGAAGACGGTTTTCTAGTGAGTAGTTAAAGAACTGCTTTCCACGATATATTTGCAGGTACCAAAGTCGCGCCAGTAAAATAGCAAATGCAATAACAATAATATTGAATATTACGTCTGCTCTTTCCTGATGGGACTTGACCAGGTCATCTTCACCAAACATTTTATACCTTGTCTCCTAACATTCCACGCTCATCTACATTCCAAATGCGATTTAAAAGATAGAAAAAGAGTGGCGATAAAAGAGCGATAATTACGCTTTGAGGAAGGAAACGCCATCCTTTTTCGAAAATATAGTTCAAACTTCCCAATTGAATGTAAATCAGGATGGATTGAACGAAAAACCAAAGTAACTGGAACACTTGTGTAATTAAAATTGTCATTGTCCAAGAAGAGAAGTGAATCATCTCTCTTACGTAAGACACGACAACACAGATAACGATACCTGTAACTGTCCCCATCTCCCAACCTTCAACCGAGAAGAACCCATGGAAATACTGAACGATCATAATGATGATGGCCAAGTATGGAGTCTCAAGTCTTAATCCTAAAAATAGAACAAGAAGGATATTGAACGGGATTCTATAATTCATTAACCCGATATTCGGGAAAATTGCCGTCGTCATGATCTCTAAAAAGAACAACAGAATAAGTGTCTTAATAAGAGGGACGATGATGTCTTTTAAGTTAGTTTTCATCTCTTCACCTCACCAGAGTTAAGTTGTTCATCAAGCGCGCGCCACTCAAGTTGCTTGTGCTCTTCTTGCTCGTGAACAAGAACTAAAACTTCTTCAAGTTTTGAGAAGTTTACTAGTGGAGTGATTTCTACATGCTGAGTGATCCCGTAACTTTCTCGCTCAATTCTAGAGATGTAACCGATCTTTAAACCTTTTGGATAAACATTTCCAAGACCAGCTGTTAAAACGATATCGTTTAGAATGATAGGCTCAGTTCTGTTAACATATTTCATGATACAGCGTCCGCGGCTATACCCTTCCACTACACCGTGAGAGCGAAGTCTTTCAACAACACCATCAACACGGTTATTGGCATCTAAAATAGTAATAACGTCAGCAAAGTGATCTGTTAGGCGGTAAACATAACCAACAAGTCCTTCTGCTGATGTAACAACAGACTGAAGTTTGATCCCATGTTTAAGACCCTTGTTGATACGTACAACTTTGTAGTCATCCGCTGAATCCCACGCTACTACGCGGGCAACAATCTTCTTTCTCTCCAGAGTTTCACCGTAGTTAATCAGTTCGCGAAGGCGGTCACTTTCTTTGACGGCCTCTTGATAACTGAAAACTTCGTTCTGAAGGTCAGAAATTTTACTTTTCAAAACTTTATTCTCTTTGCTGGCATTTAAGTTGGCCACATAGTGCTCAACGTAAGAAGACATTCCTTCCTGTACACCTGTCACAAATGTTTGCACTGGTGCCATCAGGTCAACAATGACTCTTTCAGCAATAGAAGTTTTTTGAAAAACATAGTCTCGCTGCGACATCCCATAAAGAGAAATCGCAAGGATTATGCTGTTAATCACAATCTTGGTTCGGCGTTCTTCTGAGTCAGACAATCTCAACTGATTCACTCCGTAAAATTTAATAGAAATTCAAATAGTAATTAAGCTTAAGCAATCTCTTTTAAAAAGCCAATAAACTTTACGAACTAACTTTTTAATCGTTACAATATTAAAAATTTTTGAACTATCTAGAACCAAAAGGATCAAATTTATGTCTGAAGAAAAAAAGAGTAAAACGGCCGGCATGTTCGTGACCGTTTTCATCGGTCTTATCATCCTGACTTTCATGTTTACTGGTTATCAATCATTCGAAGGCGGGGCCGGAGGTGTTGCTAACGTTGGATCTGTTGGTGGAACACCCATTAAGCCAGAAGAGTACAACCAAGAATACCAACGTCAGCTTGAATTCTATAAACAAATTTACGGTGGCGACATTACAGCTAAGCAAATTGAGCAACTGAATCTTAAAGAAGTTGTTATTAAGAATATCGTTCAAAGAAAACTAATGGTGAAGTTTGCGAAAGATCTCGGAACTTTTCCATCAGAAGAAGAAGTGAAAGCAGAAATTAAAGGGCTTCCTTACTTCCAGACTAATGGTCAATTCGATATCACTCGTTACAAAGGTCTTCTTCAGGCCAACAGCCTGACTCCAATGGAGTTCGAACAAGACGTTGTTAACCAACTTAGAATGAAACAAGTGGCGGATCTTACAACTCACTACCCTCTTTCAAAAGGATATATTGCTGACCTGGCAAAATTCCGTGAAGAAAAAGTAAATGCTGAGACAGTGTCTATTTCTAAAAACTCTCTAAACCAGTTCATCGACGTATCTGCTGATGAAATGGCAAAGTTTATGGCCGTTGATACAAACAAGAAAAGAGTTGAATCAATGTTCAAAGAAAGACAAGCAAGCCTGGATAAACCAGAAGAAGTGACAGCTCGTCACATCCTGCTTATGTCTCAAGGAAAAGATGAAGCTGCTGTAAAAGCACAAATTGAGAAAATCGCAACTGAAGTGACTCCAGCTAACTTTGCTGCTAAAGCTAACCAATACACTGAAGATCCATCTGGAAAAGGAAAAGGCGGAGAGCTTAAATCATTCGCTAAAGGACAAATGGTTCCTGAATTTGAAGCTGTCGCTTTCTCACAAAAACCAGGGACAGTTTCTGCTCCGGTAAAAACAGCTTACGGTTACCACCTGATCCTTGTTGAAAAGAAAACTGAAGCCGTTCCAGCTCGCCTAGCTGACTTTAGCGATAAATTCGCTCGTGAAATCATCCAAAAAGATAAAGTTGAGGCCCTAAAGACTTTAACTGTTTCAATTGCTAATGACCTAAGAACTGCACTTGAAGCTGGAAACGAAGCTCAAGTTAAGGCGATCGTGGCAAAATACAAGCTTCAATACAACAAAGGCTCAATTAATCGTATTGATGGCGCAGAAGCAGGAACTTACCTTTCAGCTGATAACATGAAAGCGATCTTTTCAGGTGATTTAACTAAGCCTCAGTTCCATTCTTTTGATGACGGTGCAAACTTAGTCATGATAAGAACGACTCCAGGTGCAGTAGTTGCAGACGTCAACGCAGCAGCTAAAAGCGCTAGCGAAACAGCAAGCCTACAAAGCACACTAGCTAAAAAGATGATGGATAATATCCTGAAAGAACTTGAAGCTAATACAAGAGTTAAGATTAACGAAAACGCAATTAGAATGTAATTTGAGATATTGAGCGATGGCCGACAAGAAATCGAAATTTAGTGACAACAAGCCGGGGAAATTCTACGTAGACGATCAGTGTATTGCATGTGACGCCTGTGTAATGGAAGCCCCGGATTTTTTCACAATGAACGATGATGACGGCCACGCTTATGTCAAACTTCAGCCAAAGACTCCACAAGAATTAGAAGAATGCAGAAGTGCGATGGAAGCTTGTCCGGTTGAGGCCATTGGCGAAGACGGCGAATAAATCCTTTAAGACCTACTCACCTCTCCACCTAAAAAAACTATAAATTAATGAAAAGCTGATCAATCAAAGCATTGTCTTGATTGTATGTTTCTATTTTAAACGTTTTATTGCTGTACTTAATTTTTGTAAATGTCAGAGCATTTGAATCAAAACTTTGTTGATACTTATTTGTTAGTGATGGTTTATTAGCTCTTCCACCAGCAGGTCCTGCCACTATATAATTCACTCCATCTTTAAATGATCTCTCAAACATATGTGTATGACCGCTTAAAACCAACTTCACTCCATATTTTTCAGCAAGAGGAACCAGGCGTGACCTTAACTGAATAACGGCCATGCTGGTAAATCGATTTAATGAAGAAGAGTAAACTGGAAAGTGAGTCGCTAAAACAAAAGGAGTATTTGTTTTTTGAGCTGCTTGCATTTTTTCTTCCAGCCATTTCCACATCTCAAGCTCCTGGGTGCTGCTTAAATCAGAAACATTACTATTCCAGATGACAAGCTGGAAGCCCGGCATATCAAAAAATAAATTACCATTTATAGGAGATCCTTCCCATCTCATGTATTTTTGAAAATACTTCGGCAATCCCTTATTAGGTTCACCACGGTAGTCGTGATTACCGATGGCCGCAATTTGTGGGATATTTAAAAGATAAGCACTGCCACCTTTAAAGTACTCAATCCACTCCTGTTCTTTATGCCCATTTTGAACAACGTCTCCGCCGTTAATAATAAATTGTAAAGGTTCCAATGAATGATGATAGGCAATGACTTTCGCTACTGCTGCATGCCTCTCTGTGTACTGCTGAGTGTCGCTGATAAAACCAAAAGCATAATCTCCTTCAGCGGGTGTGGCCGAGCAGTTGGGCTGAGGGAAATTTTTCGTAAAAATAATTTGATTATTCGTACTATCTTTAATGCGAAGATCTTTCGTCACTCCACAGTCAGGAATACTCAGTTCAATTTGGTAATGCTGGTCTTTTTTATACTCACGTCCAGTAATGATCTTTGATCCATCTTCAATCTCAAGCTTTTTATCGGTGTTGAGTTGAAAGTTTAGAAGCAAATGTCCATTGGTATGCTTGAGTGAATAGGGAGCGATTTTAAATACATCCGCACTAAAAGACTGTGCCGTCCCTACGAGAAGAGTCAGCGCTAGAAAAATTTTAGAAAACATAATAATCATCCTTGATCAAAATAATGCCCTACAAATCTTCTCTTAAAATTTTCTCTTATTCAAGTTGACGGGTATTTGGATTTGATTAGGTATTAGTCGTGAAAATTACGCAGCTTCACTGACATCATCTATCGGTTATTTTTTTGCACAAAAAAAAGGGCCGCATCAAGCGGCCCTTATCAATCAATTAAGATTATCTCTTAATTTGTAGTACTTGTTGTAGCATTTCGTCTGCTGTTGTTAACGTCTTAGCGTTAGCTTGGAAGTTTCTTTGAGCAGTCATAAGGTTAACGAATTCGTTAGCGATATCAACGTTTGAAAGCTCGATAGACTTAGCTAGAACTTCTCCACGTCCAGACTCCCCTGGTTTCCCTAGAGCAGCTTGTCCTGAAGACTTAGATTCTTTAAATAGGTTCTTACCAATTTTAAATAATCCTTCGTTGTTTTCAAACTTTGCTACAGCAACCTGAGCAACGTCTCTTGTTTCACCGTTATCGTATGAAGCTGTTAAAATCCCTTTATCGTTAAAAGAAAGAGATGTTAATGTAGCAGCAGATGCACCATCTTGAGTGTGACGTGCCATTGCTGTATCAGATCCGTACTGAGTAGAAGCATCAAGACCGTTTCCACCTTCTTTCAGAGATTGACCCCAATTGAAAACAATTTTTTGATCCTTAGCTGCACCTTTATTGAAGTTGAAAGAGTTCTTTCCTGCTTTCTCTTCTTCTAATTGACCTTTGTCATTGAATAAAAGAGATCCAGATGCCATTTCATACATTGTATCCGGCTTTCCACCTTCTACGTCTTTTCCATCAACACCAATATGGTATTCCCATGTGTTGTTATCAGTTTTGTTGTAGTAAGCAGTCACTGTTCTAGCTGTACCGATGTTATCGTAAATCGTCATCGAGTTAGAGAAGTTAGAAGTTTTTTCTGGGTTAGCAATATCAAATTGCATTTTGTTAACACGAGAGTCAAGGTTCATTGACATCGTTACTTCTTTCGTTCCTTTCGCTGCAATTGTCGTGTTACCAAGTTTAATTGCGTCTACTTTATTCACGATTTTTCCGTTCTCATCAGCTTGGAAACCAAGAACCTTATAACCATCCATAGTCGTAAGTTGTCCTTCTTTATCAAAGTGAAAAGATCCGTCACGTGTAAATGTTCTTCCTGCTGGAGCGTCGATTGTGAACATACCGTCACCTGAAAGTGCAAGGTCTGTTACTGAATCTGTTCTTGAGATATCCCCTTGAGTCATTAGAGGCTTAATGTGACCTAATTTTGTACCGGCACCGAATTGGTCTCCCCCTTCGATTCCTTTTAGTGATACTGCTAATACGTCTTGAAATTCTGCTCTAGAA
>JBEIPV010000162.1:0-5867 GCA_040376855.1 Bacteriovorax sp. | reverse complement strand
TATAAAACTAATAAAGGTGAGCCAGTTATTACAAAGCTTGATGAAGAGTATATTAAAAAAATTGGTAAAAACGTTAAAAATTACAAGTACTGGATTGCAAATTCTTATTCACTCCCAACCGACGATATTAAAAATTTCTTTCGAGGCATATACAATAAGAGCAATGGTAAAAGTGACATGAGAGTGCGTCCTGTCTCCTCTCATTTTATTTTAATTCCGGCCATTATCATATTTTGTGTTTCTATTGTTTTAGGAAGATTTGCTAGCTTCAAAATGGTGGCAAGCTTTCTTCTGATTGCATTTTTGTCAGTAAGTGGAGGTGTTCACGCCCAGGATGAAGGCGAAGAGAAAAAAGAAAAACCTCTTCCTCCTGCTTTGATAAAAGATCTGCAAAAAATGAAAGATGGTAAGGCCGATAGAAAAGAAATTTTAAAAATCGCCGAGAATCTTTTGAAAAATAACGATGATAAAAGGGCCACTGAGCTTTACTCAGAGTATGCCAAAGAAGGCGATGAACAGGAAGTGGTTTTTAATCGTGCAACAGCTCTTTTAAAAGCAAACAAAATTGATGAAGCTATGCCACTTATCCAGCAGGTTTATAAGAGTTCAAGCAGCGAAGCGATTAAGGACAAAATGCGTCGCAACCTTCTTCTGACATTAAATAGTGAAAAGAATGGTCAGAACAAAAATAAAGACGATAAAAAAGATGACAAGAAGGATGAGAAAAAAGACGACAAAAAAGAAGGCGAGCAAGACAAAAAAGATAAAGACGGAAAACAAGACGATAAGAAGCAAGATAAAAAAGACGGGAAAGACAAAGAAGGAAAAGAAAAGGACAGCAAAGACTCAAAGAGTGGACAAGATCAAAAACAGGATAAAAAAGACAATAAAGACGGAAAAGATAAAGAAGAAAAAGATAAGAAGGACCCTAAAGACTTAGATAAGCCTGATCGTCCAGACCCTGCACCTAAAACATTGCAGGAAAAGGAAAAGATGATTGAGCAAAAAAGAAAGATGGTTAAAACTCCTGCAATGGTTAAGCAGATTTTGAATGATGATCGTGAATTGCAAAAAAAGATGATGGATACTTCCACTAATGAACGTGGGGCACCTAAACCGAAGAGAGACTGGTAATGAAGAGAGTAATGTTTTTTATCCTGGCAATTTTTTCAATGGCAATCCATGCTCAAGAAGTTGAAGTCGTGGTTGAACCGAAAGAGCCGGTTATAAATGAAAACTTTTTTGTAACTTTTAAAGTCAAAACATCTGGGAGTGATGAACCCTATATTTCTTTTACTCCTTATGGGGCTTCTGTTTTGGGAAAAAGATCTCAAGGATTATCAATTTCTACGATTGTCATCAATGGAAAATTCACAACGACAAAAGAGCAGGCCGTTGTTTATGAATTATTAGCAGAAAGATCAGGTCAGGTTTATTTAAGAAATGTAAAAGTTGAAATGGCCGGAAAAACAATTCCGGTAAGTGAAGTCAGAGTTAATGTTCTAAATGAAGCAAGAAGAATTCCAGATGCTTTTATTGAGGCAGAAGCTTCAAAAACAAAAGTCTATCTGGGAGAAGGTTTGGATGTTAACTATTATCTTTATTTCAAAACTTCAATATCAGCTAATGATGTTAAAGAATTTCCTAAGCTAAATAAATTTATTAAGCGCTTTCACCATATCAATTCACCAGTTGAAACTGTTCAGTACAAAGGACAAGTTTTTAAGAGAATTCTCGCTTACTCAGCACGACTGTACCCTGAAAAAACAGGAACAGCTGTTCTGGATCCAATGACGATTTCAGTTCAGATGGTGGAAAACGACTACAGCGGATTTGGTTTTGGTTCGCAACGCTATAAGAATAAAGATCTATCGAGTCCACGTATTGAAGTTGAAGTTTTGGCACTTCCTTCAGAAGGAGTTCCAGCAAGCTTCACTGGCCTAATTGGTGAACATGAATTTAATCTCTCAGTGCCTAAAACAAAGTATCTGGTGAATGAGCCCATTGAAATAAAGCTTGAAGTGAAAGGAAAAGGAGCTGTTGAAAACTTTGATAGCCCTGTTATTTATTCTGACAACAATCTTGAACAATTTGATACTAAATCTGAAGTCACAGAAATTGGTATGCAAGCAGCAAAAAAAGTTTTTGAATACACATTACTTGCAAGAGGCCCTGTAAAAATTGGAAATAGAGAAATGGCCTTTGCTTATTTTGAACCAAGCAATGGAAAGTATATCGAAAAGAAAATTACTGTACCAGGAATTGAAGTAAGTGGAGTGGCCGCTGCTACAACTGGAAGCGATGATGTTAAAAGTGAAGGTGTCACTCCGGTGCCTTCAGAAGGTAATAGTTTATTAAATTCATTATTTAAGAATAAAAAAGAAGCCGCCATCGAAAAGAATCAAATTGGTTTAGTTGGGCCAAGCCTTTCTGGACAGGGACGATGGTTTGATCATGGATTTATGGTGTTAAATACCATATTAGGGCTACTTTTGGTTATTGTTGGAGTTCAATGGGGGCTATCAGCTAGAGGAAATGCCGGACCGACAAATCTTTCGCAATTGATCAAACGTGATATCGCTTCTATGAAAAAAAGAGGCCTTAATTATTCAGAGCTTTATCGTGTATTGGTGGCCTTGGATAAAACAAATAAAATGTCTGGTGGTGGAATTTCAATTATAAATGTTATAAATGATAGTCAGCTCTCAAATGATGCTAAAAACTACTTCAAAAATGCTCTTAACTTCACAGAAGGTGGAACTTTTGCCGAAGCTAAAAGAAATGGTGGTAGTGTGGTCTTTGAGAAAAAATATTTTAATGAACTGATGAAAAATTTATGATTATTGTAAAAGACCTTAAAGAATTAAAATCAATCTATAATGAAAATAAAGTCCATGTGACTATTGGTAACTTTGATGGAGTCCATCTTGGTCATCGCGAGTTCCTGCATCAGATAAAAAAAGACTGTATTCAGGATCATGCTAAGTTTGTTATCGTGACTTTTGTTCCACACCCTCTAAAAATTCTTAAGGCCCATTCTGGCTTTCTCATTAATACATATGAAGAAAGAAGAGAGCTTTTGGCCAGTTGTGGAGCAGACTATTTACTTGAAATTGATTTTACACGCGATTTTAGTACTCTTACTCCTGAAGAATTTTTAAGCAAGTATATTTTTTCATTTGAAGGCATTTCGAAGGTGTACTTAGGACATGACTTTGCTTTCGGGGCAAACAAGTCAGGTGATTTCCATGTGGCCAAAGCCTTTTGTGAGAAAAAGAAAACTTCTTTAATGCTTCAACAAGAATATAAAATAAAAAGTGCATCAGTTTCATCCACAGAAGTGAGGAATGCGATTCTTGCTGGAGATATTCCTAAGGCCAATGAGCTTCTTGGTAGAAATTATTTTTTATCTGGACGAGTGATCAAAGGTGAAGGACGTGGGAAAAAAATTGGTTATCCTACTGCCAATCTTGGTTATGACAAGGAACTCATTATTCCTGCTAAAGGCGTTTATGTTACACAAGTAAAAATCAAAGATATGACTTATAACTCAGTTACAAATATTGGAGTAAACCCAACATTCAATACTGGTTACGATGTTCATGTTGAATCTCATTTATTAGATTTCACACAAGATATTTATGGTGATGAAATTCGCGTAAGTTTTATCAAAAAGCTACGTGATGAGAAAAAATTCCCAAGTGTTAATGATTTAGTTGAACAAATTACAATCGATGCTGATTTGGCCCGAGAGTATTTTAAACATGAATAAATTTGCTCTTGTTGGAAAAAACATCTCACATTCGCGTTCTCCTGAGATGTACCGCAAGCTAATTTCTCCTGATGTTGAATATGACTTACTCGACTATCAAAGTGAATTAGAGATTCCGACTGCTGCAGAATTATTATCTAAGTATGATGGAATCAATATTACATCACCCTATAAAAAACATTTCTTGAATCAAGTCGAACTCACACCTGTCGCAAAAGAGATCGGGGCCATTAATTGCTTAAAAAATAAGGATGGAAAGCTCTTTGGCGAAAACACTGATTATTTGGCCATTGTTGATATCTTAAAAGACATGCAAGATAAACATGGCGAAATTGAAGTGATTATCCTGGGCGACGGAGTAATGGCCAATGTGGCGAAGGCTGCTTTGACCCATCTCAATTTAAAATTCAAAGTGCTTTCCAGAAAGCAAACCAAGGATTTTAATCAACTAAATCTTATTAAATACTTTCAAGTTACAACTGCACGGCCAGTTGTCATCAACACATGTGCCAGAGAATTTATTTTTAATGGTACAATCCCAGATACAGCATTGTTTTGGGACTTCAATTACAACTTTGATCAGCATTCTGCTTCAATTCCTGGCAAAGTTTACAAATATGTCGATGGTCTAGAAATGCTTGAGCGACAAGCTTTTTATGCCGTAGCATTTTGGTCCACGTAAGCATCTGCTTAAACTACTGTAAATTATTTAAGATCTTTTTATATGACCCGATAAGTTATTCAAATATCGTACAACTGAAATTAAGAGAAGTAACAACTTTATGTTCAGAAAAGAATTTGTTGATGTCATTACAAAAACGGGGATGGTTCCAATTAAGGATCTACGCCCGCTTATTATCGACAAAGACCCACAACTTGTTTCAGAGCTGGGTTTACTACAGTTTAAATTCTTTGATGATATTAGATTTGCTAAGCAAATCGCGGACAACTACAACTTAACTTACATCGATTTATCAAAAGCAAAAATCCCCGATAGAATTCTAAAAATAGTTAAGAAGAGCGATATTATAAAATATCGAGTTCTTCCAATTCAAAAGAATTCACGTGCAGTAAGTGTTGCGATCTTCGACCCTTCACTTATTAAATTACAAGCAGAACTTACAACACTTTTCCAGTATCCAGTAGAGTTTATCTTAACCAGTCTTTCTTCATGGGCAGATATCTTTGCTCGCGTACCGGATAATATTGAAGATGTTCTAGAGACAATTCGCGAAATCAAAGCAGACTCTCAAAAGAAAGAAGAGAGTATCAATGAAGATGATATCGGTGACGACGTTATCAGATATGTTAACAAGATTCTTGCAGAAGCTTTTGTTATGAAGTGTTCTGATATTCATATCGAGCCGTATGAAAATAATTTCCGTATTCGTTACCGCCAGGATGGTAGTTTAGTTGAGGCCGCAAGACCTCCTAGAACGCTGATGCTTCCAATTATTTCGAGAGTAAAAATTCTTGCACAAATGGATATTTCTGAAAGACGTAAACCGCAAGACGGACGTATTAAACTTGAAATTGGTGGTAAGCCAATCGACTACCGTGTTTCTTCACTTCCGACATTGTTTGGTGAAAAAATTGTTCTTCGACTTTTAGATTCATCTAACCTTCAGCTTGATATGACGAAGCTTGGTTTTGAACCAAAGCAAATTGAAATTTTTAAAGAAGGTATATACCGCCCATATGGAATGTGTCTGGTAACTGGTCCTACAGGATCAGGGAAGACGACAACTTTATATTCTGCCTTGGCCGAACTGAACCAAATTGATACGAATATTTCTACCGCTGAAGATCCTGTCGAGTTCAACCTTGAAGGGATTAACCAGGTAAACGTAAAAAAAGATATCGGTTTAACATTTGCAGCATGTTTAAAATCCTTTTTAAGACAAGATCCTGATATCATCATGGTAGGAGAGATTCGAGACCATGAAGTTGGAGAGATTGCTGTTGAGGCCGCACTAACGGGTCACATGGTTTTATCAACTCTTCACACTAACGATGCACCAAGTACGATCACTCGTTTGGTTAACATGGGAATTGAGCCTTTCCTTGTAGCAGCGGCCCTAAACGTTGTTGTTGC
>JBEIPV010000208.1:0-2999 GCA_040376855.1 Bacteriovorax sp. | reverse complement strand
TTGCGCATTAATTTATCTTTTTTTTTTTTGCATCTCTTCTTTGAAGAGTTCATCAGTTTCTGGCTCTGGTGCCGCTTTTTTAGAGGCCTTTATCTTCCTCTCATTTTCCTCGACGACCTTTCGCAGTCCCTGGATTCGTTCGAAGTTCTCTTTTTGAATTTTATCGTAATTATTGCGGACATAATCTTTTCCATTCAAGAGTTCATAAATAGAAAAGCGGATATCATTGAGCACGTTGAACTTACTGATCTTTCTCAAAATCTCTTTATCGTGCTTATTGGTTGTCCAATTGTAGTAAAAAAGTTTTAAGGCATAAAAGTTTGCATCTCTGGCGTAAGGGGTAATCGTCATTTTAAGACCAAAGAACTTTGTGTAACTCGTGGTATACCCTTCTTCTCTTTTCTGAGCAAAGATCGGTGTATGCGTGTTCGATGACAGGATAACGTCAACCACGTTTTGCTTCATCTCTTCTTCAATGATTTTTAACTCTGGTGGAAAATAAATTGAGTCCAGCTGTAAAAACTGCGTACTTTTAAAATCCCTCACCGTCGCTTGCTGCTCAAGTGTTTTCTTTTCAACTTCCGGCTTCTTTTCTGGAGCAGGATTTGTTTGAGCAAACGATGGTGCTACGGCAAACATCATCATGGTAACAAAAATGGATTTTATATGGTTGTCTTTCATTTTTGTTCGATGATTTCCGAGTTTTCAAAATAATTATCAATATTCATTTTTTTATTCTTTGCCCCACGAAGTGGCTGAAGAACTTTAATAACAACTCTTCTATTTAATGCCTGGTTTTCTTCTAGAGGTACACCATCTTTATCAAAGCTAGGAGCAACCGGATGAGAATCTCCAAATCCGACAGAGACCAACTGATTATTTTTGAACCCATGAAAAATAAAACGATCGACAACTTTTGCTGCTCTCGTCGAAGAAAGTGACCAGCTCGACAAGCGCTGCTCCCCTGTTCCCTGGGCCGTATCGTTAGCATCAGTATGCCCTTCAACAATGATTCTATAATCAGCATTTCTGTTTTTAATAAGCCCGATTAAAATGTCTACGTTTTTATAAAAATCACCTTCAACATCTGCTCCTCCTGAAGGAAAGAGAATTGTTGAAGAAAAAACAACTTCTAGAGTTCCATCTTTCATTGTGGCAGCGGCAATCCCCTGAAGCTCCGGGTTGCTGGCCACCTCTTCTTTTAGCCTTTCAACTTCATCAATCTTTTCCTGAGTATCACCGTGATTAATGTAATCTGCTACAATCTTACTTTTTTGAGTGACTTCCACAGGATCGAAATTAGCGAATGAAGTCATAATAACGAAAAAACAAAATAAGAGCGTCATCATGTCTGCGTACGAAACAAGCCAAGGCTCGCCTTCGTGATGATCCTCATCTATATCATGATGCCTAGGACGCTTTGGCGGAGGATTAGCATGATCATTATGAATTTCTAAATCTTCAATGTTATTTGAACTCATCTATCTAACCCTAAGCTTTACCCATTGATTTCCAGTCAACTCTGTCTTTTGGAAGTAAAAATGAATTTAATTTTTCTGCTACTACAATTGGATTAGTCTTATTTGAAATCAGCTTCATCCCTTCTGCGATAATTTTATTTTTTAAATAAACTTCTTTTGCACCTTGAGTAAGTGACTCTGCCATTGGAAGAATAAAAACGTTGGCCACTACAATTCCTAAGAAAGTAGCGACAAGACACATCCCCATCGCTGGACCGATCTTCTTCATAGCATCAGCTCCACCAAGATTTGATAGTAAGGCAATCATTCCGAGAACTGTTCCCATTAGACCAAAGGCCGGAGGAAATTTACCAAGATTTTTAAAGTGAATAGCACCTTCGTTATAGTGGTAGTGCATGTTTCTGGCACGGTCTTCTAACATTTCATAAAGGTCTTCACCTCTAATAACGTTATCAGCTAGTAATTGCAGTCCTTCTTTTAAAAAATGATCATCAGTCTGATTGATAATGCTAGTTAGAGCTTCACCTTTTCTATACTTCTCAGAAGCAGACATAATATCTTTAATAACGCTTACGTAATCAACACGCTGACCTTTGAATAAACCAACAAAAAAAACCTTAAAGAGAATTCCCACGCGATTAATTTGAACCGTAATCGCCGCAACGGCGAGTGTCCCACCGACCACGAGAAAAAGTGCTGGTAAATCACCAAATAAGTGATACTCATTCGGTGTAATCGTCGTCACAATACCTGCGATAACAAATCCGATAAGAACTAAAAATCCTGCAAGTGAAAAAAAGTTCATTCCTAATCCTAAAAAATGAATAGTTGATTAATACCTATTTTTTAATCTTAAAGGTATTTGGATTTTCTTCAATTGATTTATTTATGAGGTAAAACATGTCTGCTCATCTTGAACATGAGCAGACATGAATATGCGTACAGAATAATTTTAGGCAGCTTTTTTCTTTTGGTAGTCAATTTCTGACTTGATAGACTCAAGCCATTCTCTCGTAACTGGCCATACTTCTTTTTTCGCACCAGCATTCTTTGATAAGTAATTACGTGCCGCTTTTAAGAAGTTTTGCATCACTTCTGCTTTTCTTTCTCCAGTCAAACGCTTCATTTGAACATCGTTACCAAGCAGACCTTCTAGTTCCATTTCTAACATATCTCTAATTTTTGAACCAGTTGGTGCAAATCTATCCAACTGCCTTTCTCGACTATTCTCATTCAAACATGCCAGGTAAAAAACCTGATCATCTTGGGACATTACTCCCATAACTTCTTTAAACGTCTCTCCTGGCAATCTGTCGACGATTTCACTCGGAAGAACACTCAAGGCAATACTTGATGCCTCATCTACGCTCAAGTGAGTTAACAGAGTTGTATACAGTCTTCTTTCGATATCCGGCTTCGCCGTAGGAAGAATATCAATGATACGCTTCAAGAATGGTGGTCTCTCTTTACTTTCTTTTGCCTTAATTAAAAGTTCTTTTAACATTGGCATCTGTTGCA
>JBEIPV010000202.1:0-3280 GCA_040376855.1 Bacteriovorax sp. | reverse complement strand
ACTTTCAACAGTCAGAGTTGACGATCTTTTGGCACACGTTTTCACAGATATTAAAAACACTATCAACTTCGATCCAACATTAATTGATGATGTCATCGTTGGTTGTGCTAACCAGGCCGGCGAAGACAACAGAAACGTTGCACGTATGGCGGTTATTTTATCAGGGCTTCCCCTAGCTGTTCCAGGAACAACAATCAACCGTCTTTGTGGATCTTCACTGGATGCTGTGATTGATGGTTTTGGACGCATTCAAGCAGGTATCGCTGATTGTTTAATCATCGCTGGAGCTGAGAGCATGACTCGTGCTCCTTACGTTTTAAGCAAGGCAGGAGACGCTTTCGGACGTGATCAAAAAATGTTCGACACAACTCTGGGATGGAGATTTCAAAACCCTAAGATGGAAAAAATGTTTCCATTATACACAATGGGAGAAACGGCTGAAGAAGTCGCTAACCTTTATAAGATCTCTCGCGAAGAACAGGATCAATTCGCAGTGAACTCTCATAAAAAAGCAGTGGCCGCATGGGACAGAGGAGATTTCGCTGATGAAGTCCTTCCCTACACTGTTGAACTAAAAAAAGAATCCTACGTTTTTGCAAAAGATGAATGCCCAAGAGCTGACTCAACAATGGAAGCACTGGCAAAACTAAAACCTGTTTTTAGAAAAGACGGATCAGTGACTGCAGGAAATTCAAGCCCGATGAACGATGGGGCCTCTGGACTTCTGATGGTTAGTGAAGAGTTTATGAAAAAACACAACCTGACTCCGATGATGGAAGTCACAGGTGCAGCGACTCGCGGAGTTCACCCGAACACGATGGGAATCGGGCCGGTTGAAGCAGTGAAAACTCTACTTCAACGTTACAATAAAAAGATTTCTGATTTTGATGCTATTGAATTGAATGAAGCTTTCGCTGCTCAATCAATCGGGTGTATCAAAGGACTAGAGCTGGATCCATCTAAGGTAAACTTAAACGGTGGTGCGATCGCTATCGGTCACGCACTAGGAAGCTCGGGAACAAGAATCGTTACAACTCTTGCCCACCAAATGAAGAAAAATAAGAATATTAAAGAAGGTCTGGCGACAATGTGTATCGGTGTTGGTCAGGGAATTGCTGTGAGTTTCAAGAATGTTTAAATCACTACTGCTTTCTTTTTTAGTTATTTCAACAAGTGCATTCGCTGCCACTGAACCACCACATATCGGACCGATGGGTGGACACGCAAGCAAGATTGAAATCTATAAAGCAGAAAAATACATTCAAAGAAGATTACAGGATCCAGATCTAAAGGCGAAAGAAACTGAAGAGACCAAGCAGATAGAAATGCTTCTTGCAGTTGGAAAAAAGGCCAGCAAGTGGATTGAAATTGTAAACGCCAACAGACTTCCAGGGAATAAACTTGATCTTTCAAGTCCGGGTAAATCTGGTGGAATCCCCATGGATAAACCACAAAAAAGCAGCACTGAAATTATCATGAAGTCTTACCAGGATTTTTTGGTAAAAAGCTCTAAGCTTATCACCGATGTTGTGACCAGCTCTCAGGAACTGCCGGAAAACCCTCCGGTCAGTGATGAAGAATTTGTGACAACCCTAAGAACTCTTGATCGCATTTACTCATCAACCATCAGATGGGCCGGTCAACTAGAGTACAAAGCATGGTATATCAACAAGGCCATCTACGACGTGAGAGGTTTTGTTTTTCTAAAGTCCACTCCTAATCTTGAAGAAATCCTAAATTCCTATCCTAGTTTATCCGCCGAAGAAAAATCAAAGTACTACGGCTGGCTTTTTGGCCTGTGTAAAAATGGTGATTTCGGACCTGCTGATTGTCGTATTGAACTTGATAAAGCAGTCAGCAACAACAGACTTTTTAGCTTCTACAATCGTTTCTTAAAATACGGTCAAAGTATGTATGACCTGTTTTTCACTTTAAAGAAAACGCGCGCTGAAATTAAATGGAATGCTGAAAAAACTGTTCTAAACTCACCTTTTCAAACTCCAGAGCGCACTGACGTTCAAAAATGGCTGAAAGAAAATATTGAAGATGAATGGCAAGGAGCTGGATTCAATTTAATCATCGACTATAAAAAGAATATGTCGAACTACCCGCGCATTGAATTCAAAGAAGGTGTCACGGCCCACGTGAATGAATTAGGTGGAAACTTAATCACGATGGAAGCTGAATACCCGATCGAGACGAAAGATCAAAAATACACGATCCGCCACGAATACGGACACGTTATTGGTTTCCAGGACTGTTACCTGGAATTCTTTGATACCAGTGAAAAAGCAATGGTCTACTATGAAGTCGACGTCGACAACATCATGTGCTCACGAAATGGAAAACTAAAACCAACTCATATTGAACAATTAAGAAAGTCTTATAAATAACTAAGGAATACAAAATGGAAATTAAACTCTTTATTAACGGACAATTTAGAGACTCATCTGAGAAAATCATTAAAACGTCTTTTGACCCATCTAACGGTCAGGAAGTGGCAAAGTATCACGTGCCTTCAACGAAAGACATTGATGAAGCCGTGAGCGCTGCTCATACAGCTTTCTACAATCCAGAATGGAAAAACATGACTCAAGATGGTCGCGCTGATCTTCTACTTAAAATTTCAGAAAAAATTAAAGAGCGTGCTAAAGAAATCGTTGATGTTGAAATAAGAGACTCAGGTTCTACTTTAAGAAAAGCGAAAGCCGACGTTCACAATACTTCAGCGTTCTTTAAAGTGATGAGTAAAGTCGCTAGAGAATTAAAACTTTCAGTAAAAGACGAAGCGGCATCACGTGCCGGATTCTCAATCAACTCTCGCGAGTACGCACCAGTTGGTGTGTGTGCTCAAATCATTCCATGGAACTTCCCTTTGGTTATGGCCGGATGGAAACTTGGACCTATTTTAGCTACTGGATGTACAACAGTTCTAAAAACTGCTGAAGAAACTCCAGCATCTGCTGCAATTTTAGCTGAAATCATCAGAGACGCAGGTGTTCCTGCTGGTGTTGTTAACATCATCACTGGTGGAGCTGAAACAGGACGCACTCTTCTTTCTCACCCACAAATCAGAAAAGTGGCCTTCACTGGATCAACTCCAGTAGGAAGAGAGATCTTAAAATCAGTAGCATCACATATTACGACGGCGACAATGGAGCTGGGTGGAAAGTCAGCTAACATCGTTTTAAACGATGCTGATCTTTCAATCGCAGTTGACGGTGCTCTATACGCATTTTTATACCACTCAGGACAAGCTTGTGACTCTGGAACAAGACTT
>JBEIPV010000140.1:0-7063 GCA_040376855.1 Bacteriovorax sp. | reverse complement strand
TTATTTAGGGTTTGGTTTACAGGTTCCAACACCAAGCTGGGGAGAGCTTCTTTCTCAAGCGCAGAAGAACTACACAATCGCTTGGTGGTTAGCATTCTACCCATCACTGGCACTGTTCATTGTCCTTACACTTCTAAACCTAATCGGTCAGGGCGTAAGAGATGCAATGGACCCGAACATGACTTAATTAAAAGATATATTTGAGACCAAGGGTGGCAGCTCTGCCACCCGTCCCATAACCGTAAATATCTTCATAATCCTTATCTAAAATATTTCTCACCTTGGCATATGTAGAAAATTTTTCAGTGAAGTTATAGGCATAGTTCATGTTGAAAATTAAATGAGAGCCTAAGCTAACTCGGTTTCCAAGATTATCAACATCAGGTCTTTTGCCGGTAAAATCGCTTTCTACCGTTACAGCGTGCTTGTCTTCTTTGTAGTTGAAAATGACTTTGGCATTAAAGTTGGGTCTGCGCACGAGTTTTTGTTTCGCTGTTAAATCTCTGGCGTTCATCCATGTTGTCGCAATTCCCAATTTCATATCAGGGGAAAGAGTCGTATCAAAAATATTTTCAAAACCAACAATGCGGGCCTTGCCGCGGTTTTGATTGATAAATGTGACTGGATCATAACTTAAACGGTTATCAAGTTCTGTATAAAAGAGAGTCGCTGTGTTGACGTGAATAACGAACGGGATTTCAAAACCAACTTCAGCAGACTGGCTTTCTTCCGGATTAAGGTTTTTATTTCCATATGTCGGGTCATAGAGCTGATTTAAACTGGGAGCACGAAAGCCTGTTGAGTAACTCATTTTAAAAAGAGCAGGATCAAAATTATGCAAATAGGCCGCTTTGTAAGTTAAATGTTCACCGAAAACTTTATTACTATCGACTCGTAAGCCTAAGTTGAAAATATTAGTATCAACTTCATACCTGTTATAAAGAAACAAACTTAGATTTTCATTGAAGTTATCGAGCTGGTCTTCTTCATGAGAATAATCAAAGTTTAGATTTTGAGTTAGTCTCTCCGTCGTATATTGAGTGTGATTAATGGCAACAGTATTGATTTCACCTTTAGATGTCACTGCGGATGAAGATGAGTTATTCGCATCAGGAAGGACTGTTAAAGTTCTATGGTGAGTACTTCTAGTAAGAGCAAGTTGGGTTTCTGCATTTGACCAGTTATAGTTGTATCCGGCCTTTAGATAATGTTCTTCTGTCCGTTGAGAATCATTAGGGTCATCGTTTCCAGCACCACCACCTTTATCCAGATCGGCCTCATCGAATACACCACGGTAGTTTAAAACGATCTCACTTTTTTCTCCCAGGCCTTGGTTCACTCCAGCACTCAGAGTTGTTCTTTTTTCGCCGTCGTTATCAGCACCAGAGTTAAGATTAGAATTTGCAGCAGAAAAACCATCAGTTTTTAAATGGTCAATACCAAAACTCATTGCCGTCTGATTCACTTTCTTTTGAGCATTGATGGCACTACTAAGAGTTTTAAATGTTCCGTAATCTGCCTGAGCAGAACCCGTAAAATCTTTTTGACCTTTTTTAGTCGTAATGAGAATGACACCGCCAATAGCATTCGATCCGTATAAAAGACCTTGTGATCCCTTAAGAATTTCGATTCGTTCAATGTTGTTTAAACTCAGCCTTCCTAAGTCGAACTGGCGGTTAGGATTACTTGGATCATTCATGGTGATTCCATCAATGATAACCAAAGTGTGAGAAGAGTCACTTCCTCTTAAGAATAAGCTGGTATTTGCACCCATCGGCCCTGATTGGGCCATTTTAAGATCAGATTGTGTGCTCAAAAGATCCACAATCGATGTCGCTTTTGCGATATCTTCTTCTTCAAAAACTTTGATATCAGAAGGGGATTTATCCAATGAACTTTTAATTCTATCTGCTGAGACAATAATTGATGAATCGTCTGCAAAAGCATTTGTGGATGTTAGAGTTAAGGCAATAAACGCCAGGTGCGTGAGATTTTTTTCAAGCATGATTCCTCCTCGGGTAATAGATGATAAAAATGGATCGGGCTTTACCGTTGCGGGACAGCGTTGGAATCTCACCAAACTTCACTTTATTTTTATCTTGCTCTTATTATAGAGAAAGCATGAAGCTTTACAATAAAAATGAGGCGACTTAGACTTTTTAAATGAAATCAATTTTTATTATTTTGACTGCACTTGTATCAAATCTCTCTTTTGCCCTTGAGTGTGAGTCACAAAAAATGGTGAGTGAGTATAAACCTCGTTATGCCAAACTTTTTTCCATTAAATACTATAAAGACTTTAAGATCGTTGATTCAGTCAATGATCGCTTCATTGTAAAAGACAATAAAACACTAGACTGCACCACGAAGCTTCCAGTTATGTCGTCCCATGCAGAAAGATTTATCGCGACTTCTACTACCCACTTACCATTTCTAAAATTTTTCTCTCTAGAAAAAACGTTAATTGGATTTCAAGGTGTAAATTACATTTATGATCCAGTTTTACGTGCTCAACAAATTAGAAATGTGAATTATCAAATGAACCCGGAAGAGCTTATTTCACTTAGACCGGATTTGGTGATGGCCTATTCCGCTAATTTATCCTCAGAAAAAAGACTAAATGATTTAAGAGCACTGCAGATTCCGATTGTGCTTAATCGCGACTTTCAAGAAAAACACCCATTAGCACGAGCAGAGTGGATGATTTTTTCAGCAGTCTTTTTTTCAAAAGATAGAGAGGCACAAAAATTCTTTAAAGAGATTGAATCTAATTATCTAAAAATTAAAAATACAAAAAAGTTAAATACTCCGGTTGTTTTAGTCGGGGATATTCAAAACGGTAAATGGGCCACGTGTGGTGGTTTGAGTGACTTGGCCATTTTAATTGCAGATGCTGGCGGAACCTTGCTTCTTAATCGCTCCAACACTGAAACTCAGTACTTCTCTCTGGAAGAAGTGTTGACGATGAAAGGCAACCCACAAATATGGCTTACTCAAAATACCTGGGAAAATAAAAGTAAAATAAACTCTGATTCACGATATAATCGCTTTAATAAGATTCCAGTCTTCAATAATAATAAATTGGTAAATACATCGGGATTTAATGACTATTGGGAAACAGGGCTTTCAAGACCTGACCTTTTAGTAGGAGATCTTTATGGTATTTTTCATCCAAACCCAAATTTGAAGAAGAGTCCAGTTTGGTATAAAGAATTAAAATGAAAGTTAGACCTTTAATCACAATATTCAGTTTTCTTTTAATAACTACACTTTTGGTTTTCATCCTATTTGCATACGGTGATGCTGGATTCACATTAGATAATGAAGTTGTATTGTGGCAATTACGTTTCCCCAAAATTATTGTCGGACTTTTGGCCGGAGGCATGCTTGCTTCTGCAGGATTATTATTACAAGTCTTTTTCCAAAACCCACTTGCGGGCCCTGATCTTTTAGGAATTAATGCTGGTTCATGCCTCGGAGTGGCCATCGCTATTATGGGGGCGCGTTTTATTCCTCCAGCATTAGTTGAAGTGAGTCTTCCGGCCATGGCCATGTTGGGGGCACTTGCCGTTTTTTTATTATTAGGATTTTTAGTTCAAAAAAATATAAGCAGGATCAGCTTGCTTATAATGGGTCTTTTGATTGCAAGTTTCGCTTCAAGTTTTATCAGTATTCTTGTGAATATGACTCCCAGTCTACAGGTTAAAAACTTTTTAGTCTGGTCGATGGGAAGTTTCCAAGGATTGACAGTGACAGAGCTACCGCTTTTTTATGCTCTTTCATTTCTTGGAATATTGGCGATGATGATTCTTCCTAAAAAGTTGAATCAGTATATCATCGGAGAAAATTATGCAAAAAGTATGGGAGTCAATGTCCGTGCTTTTAAAATCATCCTGATCCTGGTCTGTTCATATCTGGTGGCCGTTGTCACAGCTTACTGTGGTCCAATTGGTTTTATTGGAATTATCGCACCTCACATCGCGAGAACATTTATTAAACGAAGTGACATCCGTTTTGTTATGCCAGCAGTTTTTTTAGTAGGAAGTATCCTGGCACTTTTTACTGAGCTGATTCTTATTTTTACCAGTCCATACTCACTAACGACCAACTCTATTTTAGGATTGATTGGTGCTCCGGTTATTGCGCTCTATCTTTTTAAAGAAAGGAGAATGTTATGATTGAATTTAAAAACTTATCAGTTGGTTTTCATCATCAAACAGTTCTATCTAATCTTAATGGCGAAATTGCTGAAGGGAAGCTCATTGCGCTAATGGGAATTAACGGAGTAGGGAAAAGCTGTTTTCTTAAAACGATGACGACTATGAATCCACCTATCAGCGGTGAATTAAAAATCGATAACGTTGATATCAAAGATATTAGTAGTCTTGAAATGGCCAAAATTATGGCCGTGGTACTGACTGATAAAATCCAGGCAGATTTCCTTAGAGTGGAAGAACTCATTAGGTTGGGAAGATCTCCACATACTAATTTCTGGGGAGGATTATCGGAAAATGATAATCAAACACTAGATGATGTTATTAAACTTTTAAAAATTGAATCCATCTATGACAGATATTTTTGCGATCTAAGCGATGGGCAAAAACAAAAAGTTCTTCTGGCCCGTGCCTTGGTACAAGGCCCCCGTTATTTATTTTTAGATGAACCGACAACTTACTTAGATATTCCTTCAAAGATTGAGCTGATGAAGATTCTAAAAATTGTCAGTCACGAAAAAAAGATGGGAGTCTTTTTTAGTACACACGATTTGAATTTAATTGAAGATACTGTAGACGAAATCTGGTTGATTGATAGCGAAGGTGTACTTCATAAAAAAAGCCCTGTAGACATGCATCTATCAGGGCTTTTACAAAAAAACTTCAATATTTAAATTTGAACTAAAGTCACATCAACTGATCTTTCTTTTCCATCGCGGACGATTTTGACTTTTACTCTATCGCCAATTTTGTACTTATTAATTGTCGAATAAAGGTCATCGTACGATTTAATGGAGTCAGAATTGATTCCTACAATTACGTCACCAATATAGTATTGCCCGCGACGATCACGCGTGATTCCTTGAAGACCGGCCTTTGCAGCAGGGCCTTTTGGATCAACAAACTTAACCATCACTCCTTCTGATAAACCAAAACGAGCAGCGTATTGTTCTTCCAGAATCGCCAGGCCTAGCCCCGGACGATTCACTCTTCCATGTTGAATCAGTTGAGGGACAACATCTTTTACAATGTTAACTGGAATTGCAAAACCTAAACCTGCACTCGCTTGTGAGCCTCCGGCATTGAAGATCATTGTGTTGATTCCGATTAAGCGTCCTTGTGAATCTAATAAAGCTCCACCAGAGTTACCCGGGTTAATAGAAGCATCAGTTTGAATCATTCCATTAATTGAAACTCCACCGTAACCTTTAATTTTTCTATCTAGAGCTGAAACAGATCCAGTGGTTAGTGTGTGATCAAGTCCAAGGGGATTACCGATGGCCAGAGCTTTTTGTCCAACCAGAAGAGACTTTGAGTCTCCACGAGGAATGGATTTTAAATTCTTTGGAACTTCCTCTAGTTTTAATACAGCAAGATCGTTCTTTGGATCGCCACCAACAAGCTTAGCGCGGTATTGTTTTTTATCTTCACGGAATGAAACAATGAAAGCATCTCCGCCTTCTACCACGTGAAAGTTCGTCACAATATGGCCAGCACTATCCCAGACTAATCCAGACCCCATTCCGGCCTGAACTTCTGTTGCATCCATATCGAAAAAGCCTCGGCTCTTTCGCAGGTTTGAAACGTTGACGACAGAGTCTGCAGTGTTTTGAAAAACGCTAATAGAATTTTGCTCATTTTCAAGCAGCATTGAGACTTCTTTTTTGACTGCAGATTGCTGTGAAAACGCCGGGAAGGCAAAGGCAACGGATAAAACGACTAAAAGACTTAACTTCATCATGAACTCCTTCTTGCATCGAATGTACTCTATAGATATAATCCCGGAAGAGTTTTTGATCAAGAGGCCATATGGAAATTAAGTTTTACAATCGTGTTACAGGCAAAGAAGACGTCGAGAAAGTTTACGGTGATAAATTCATCGAATGGCTATATGAGTCCAACAGCGGCAAGAGCTTATCTACGCTTATTTGCAAAGCACCGCTCAGCAAATTTTATGGAGCGCTTCAAGACTTTCCTTTAAGCCAGCAAAAGGTTGCGCCATTTATTAAGAAATTTAACATCCAGATGGATGATTATCTCCCTCAAGAAGGCCGTTCTGAAAAATCTCCTTACGGGAGCTTTAATCAGTTCTTTATTCGTCGTTTCCGCCCCGGTAAGCGTCCAATCGTGGAAGCTCCTAATCAGATGGCCGCATTTAGTGAAGCCCGTTATTTTGGTTATGAGAGCGTTTCAGATAGCGAAACAGTTCCAGTCAAAGGACACAATTTAAAACCTAAGGCACTTTTAGCGAACACTAAATGGGAAAAAACTTTTGAAGATGGGCCACTGTTATTAGCACGTCTTTGTCCGGTTGATTATCACCGTTACCACTATCCAGATGATGGAAGTATTGTGGATGATTATCGTGTGAGTGGACTTTACCATTCGGTAAACCCATTAGCGCTTAAATCAAAAGAAGATATTCTAATCACGAATGAAAGACACGTGACCATTTTAGACACTGTTCATTTTGGTAAGCTTGCTTATATCGAAGTCGGTGCTATTTGTGTTGGAAAAATCATTCAGTCAAAACCTCTAGATAAAGGCAGAGCTTTTGCTCGCGGAGAAGAAAAAGGTTATTTCTTATTCGGTGGATCTACCGTGATTGTCATTGGTGAAAAAGGAAAGTGGAAACCAAGCGCAGACATTTTAGAAAACACAAAAAAAGGAATGGAGACTTATCTTCATTTAGGAACAACTGTCGCAAGTATCGGATAGTGATCAGATGGGTAAACGTTCTTCACCGATCGTTTATCCATCACCAGATTTGAACATTCAAAATTTCTCGGAATTAAAATCCAATCAATTCTATCTCCCGCTATTGTCTCTAATCCACTAAAGCCATGATG
>JBEIPV010000207.1:0-3013 GCA_040376855.1 Bacteriovorax sp. | reverse complement strand
TTTGAAATTGAAAAATGGACACCGTTATTGCGAAAAAACCATCATCACTTCTTTTGGTGGAGGCATGGGCGTAGATTGTATTCTTTATTTGTACAACTATGAGGATGAGGAGCTTTCACTTAATTTAAAAAATCTTCCAAAACTTAAAGAGGGAGAAGAAGAAGTCATAGAGTTAAAGTTAACGAAGCCGGATATTAACAATGCCAAATACAAAGTTGAAGTGAAAAATCTCTCGCAGAGCTCTGCCCGTGAGAGTGTCGATAAGAAATTTTTTGGCAGTGGATTCAATGTTAGTTTCGATATGAAAAGCAAATAGGATAGATAATGAAAGATCAAAAATACAAAAATACTATTCTTGAGCTTTCACTCATTTTAAATGAATTGCAAAAGCCTATTCAAATCCTGGATTCTGTAAAATGGCAGGAAGGTGTTGATGAGTTTATTATTAAAAATAAATTCAAAGAGCTGCCAACGATTAGCTATGAGAATCGTCCCTTAAAATACGACCCGTCAAAAAAACTGCAGGAGTTTAAAGAGCTCCGTATGAAAATTATCAGAGATCTGGGGCCAAATGATCCTTTAGGATTAATCCTCGCTAGAAACTGTATGCAGTACGAAGACGTTATCAAGATGCTGATGGTGAGAGGCAAAGAGCAGTTTTATGACTACTCGAAAAAACTCTATGGAAGTGCCAATGAAGTCATGGGTGATGGAAAAACAAAGCTGAGCGATCTTGCTTTGATCATGTCAAAACTCCTTAATTCACTGAATGAAAATATGCTGGGAGAAAACTTCGAGCGCAATATGTCTTCAGAGCAAGTGGTAGGTGAGTTGAAGATCCGCCTGGGTAATTATTTTAAAGACGAAAAAATCAAAGTTAAACTCTCCGATGGAATCATCTCTGATGCATCTGCCGGATCTGATTATATTAAAATTAAAAGTGATTTAAAATTTTCCAGAAAAGACTTGGATATTTTTGAAGTTCACGAAGGCTGGGTCCATTTAGGAACAACTCTTAATGGACAAAGTCAGCCGTATGCTAAATGGCTTGCCAAAGGACCACCGTGCTCGACCGTCACCCAAGAGGGACTGGCCGTGATTATGGAGCTCTTCAATTTTGCATTATTCCCAAGAAGGGCCAAGAGACTTAACGACCGTCTGATGGCCTGTCAGATGGCAGAAGATGGCGCCGATCTACTGGATATCATCGCATTTTTTAGAAACAAAGGACAAGAAGATCATCAGGCGATTAAAAATGCCGGCCGCATTTTCAGAGGTGCACCTTTAACAGGTGGAACTCCTTTTACAAAAGACATTGCTTACTTAAAAGGCTTTGTGATGATTTATAATTTCATGCGCACTTCGATTCAAGAAGGAAAAGTGGATTTGATTCCATTTCTTTTTGCTGGGAAAGTGACCTTGGAAGAATTGCCGACATTAAAGCTGTATCACGATGAAGGAGTGATCTCACTTCCAAAATATATGCCACCGCAAATTAAAGATATGAACGGTCTGGCGATATGGATGGCCTTCTCGAGCTTCCTAGATCACATGAGACTTGATGATATTCTCAAGGAAAATAAGAATCAAGAAGTGACCAATCCATTTAGAAAAGCTTCTTAAGTTTTCGGGATATCAGTTTCAGCTACACCCGGACAATTTTTAAATCGTTCTAAAAAATCCGCCATTTCAGGAATCGCTGAAGAGTTATAAATATCGCGAGCTTCCACCCAGTAAAGCATGGGGTATTTCCTTGGAAAATGTGGTATCCTAAAGCTACTTTTTACAAAACGATAAATCAATTGGATTTTTATGGACTGCCACTGGTTCAACACTCGTCATTGCCGCTCTTGTGAGCTTCTCGATAGAAGTTATGATGAGACGATTCTCTTAAAAGAAAAAAAGCTTGCTGAACTATTTAGCGGTCATAATCTTTTTCTAAAAGAAACAGTTGGGCTTGATAGTCATGTTGAAAATTCCAGAAATAAGGCCAAGCTTGCTCTTTACGGCGATAGCACTGATATGCAATTTGGTTTTTATGACAGTCATCTCAATTTCAAAAAACTCGAAGAGTGTCCACTCCATATGGAAGGGCTGAATGAGATTCTTCCGGTATTAAAAAGTAAACTATTAGAATATAAAATTTATCCTTACTCACTCACTGAAAAAAAAGGTGAGTTAAAATATGTCATCCTTTCAAAAAGTCAGAGCCATAATGATCTTTTGATTCGTTTTGTTTTACGTTCTAAAGAATCGCTAGATCGTTTAAAAAAGATGGCCGCAGTTCTTGTTGTGGAATTCCCATTTATAAAAGTTGTGACGGCCAATATTCAGCCTGAACATAAAGCAGTCATGGAAGGCGATGAAGAGATTGTATTAAGCAGTGAGGATAAGATCCTGCATCAGTTTAGTGATGTCTATCTGACTTTAGGCCCTAGAAGCTTTTTTCAAGTGACTCCAGTAATTGCAGAGAAGCTTTACACCAGTGCAGGTAAGGCCGTGCAAGAGCACAATGTGAAATCCTTTTTGGATCTCTTTTGTGGAGTCGGTGCTTTTTCTTATTTTGCGGCCAAGTCATGCCCTGATGTTTTAGGAGTTGAGCTTTCAAAAGAGGCGATTGTATGTGCTCAAAGCTCGATAGTTCTCAACAAAGTGAGCGGGAAGATTGCTTTTGAAGCATTGGATGTCGAGGCCTTTTTAAAGAATCAAACCAAAAACTTTGAAGCAATTCTGGTTAATCCTCCAAGACGCGGTCTAAATAAATCAATTATAAAAGATATCATGGCACAGAGGCCGAAACTTATTATCTACTCGAGCTGTAATGCCGAAACACTGGCCCGTGATTTTTCTGATTTAAGTCAGGAATATAAAATTGCGAGCGCTCAGATTTTTGATATGTTTCCCTACACTGAGCATTTTGAAACACTTATGATAATGCTTCGTACAGACGCTTAATTTCTTTAATCAACAGTTTTTCACTAAAAGGTTTATTGAAGAAGCGGTTATTGGTATT
>JBEIPV010000176.1:0-4434 GCA_040376855.1 Bacteriovorax sp. | reverse complement strand
TCTCACTCACTTTCTCTTCGAGCAGATGCTATCGATTTTTTAGGGGATAGTGCTAATTACTTCGTCACTTTATTTGTTCTTAATTCTGCTTTAAAGACCAAAGCAACAGTTTCTCTAACAAAAGCATTATTCATGTTTGGTTTTGGTATTTGGGTTCTTGTAGAGGCGATTATCCGCTTTAACAGCGACACTATTCCAAACTCTTTTACGATGTCATGGGTAGGGGGACTGGCCTTAGCTGTAAACGCTCTTGTGGCCCTTTTACTCTACAAATACAGAGACGGTGACAGCAATATGCAATCGGTATGGTTGTGCTCGCGAAATGATGCTATCGGAAACCTGGCCGTTGTTCTTGCTTCTGTTGGTGTTTATTACTTTTCTTCAAAATGGCCTGATTTGATTGTGGCCTTATTCATGGCCGGGCTTTCGACCAGTGCTTCATTGAAAGTTTTGGTTTTAGTGAAAAAAGAGTTCGCGATGGTTGAGTTGGATAAAAAACCGTCTTGCTCATAGATAGATCAAGTATGACCTGGTTTTAGTAGGCCTTATCTTCCTGAATCGCAGTCGTATTAAAAACCTGATTCGCTAGATCACTTTTTCTTACATAAACGTAACCAGCAGGGTCTTGGCAGCGAATGCGAGGATTTCTTGATACTGGAGGATGGGCCTTCTTGCAGGCAGAGAGCTTCATTGCATAAACTTTTGCATCCTTTTCTGCCTTAATGGTCTTAGCGCATGCAGTGTAGTTAGGACTCTCTTTCATGTAGTAACCGCATCCACGGCCCCATGAATTTCTCAAAATATATTCTACTTCACAAGTTTCAGGGTTAAAGGCCTTTCCAACAATACTGGAAGCGTGGGCAAATTTCCTGCCTGGTGGGCCTGTCAAAAAATCTGCATAGTACATGATACCAACCGGTATTCCACGATCCAGATGATTATCAAGAGACTTCATTAGTGAAGTCGAAGATTGACCGATTTGAATCGTTCTCGAATCATACTGTGGTTGATCTGAAATAAGGCCGCTTGTAAATTCTTTTTTGCAGGATGCGTTTACAAGATTAGAAAGCGCGTCTTGTTTGGCCGATTTTACTAGAATCCCTTTGATGTTTTGAAGTTTTAAAGTAGGGAATACTCTTTGAAGAGTATAAAGATCATTACATCCAATTTTTTCTTTAGGGCTATCGTAAATGATATTTAAAATCTCTCCGATGTTGCAATGGTTTTTAACAGCACAGCGATAATCTACAACATAAGAAAAGTCTTCACTGGAAACATCTCTTTCAAAACAAAATCCTTTATCCTTCACAACATTAAGGGCCTTCGGAAGTGTTCCACCTTCAGCGACGACTTTGATTTTATTTCTTTTAAGATCTAGTGAACTTTGATTTTTAAGTGCATCGCCGTAGGCACTTTTATTAGTATCGTTATACATGCTCGAAATACCCATAGGTGAGACACTGAAGGGCTTTAGACGGTAATCGGCCCAGGGAGTGCTATTACCTCGAACATTTTTACCTTTCGTTTTATAAAGATAGTGGGATAATAAATCAGCAGTCGTAAATCCATAACACCATCCGATACTATCTTGATCTCTCATCGGTGGCATTTCATTAATAAGATTTACTTTTTTTGTTGCTTTGTCGGCAGCAGGAACATTACATATAGGAGCAGCCTGAGCTTTTACAAGAGTTAACCCTAGAACAAAAATGAAAGAGCTTATTTTTTTCATGTTCAGATTATTCCAGGTATTTAACTTTTTGAGCTAAGGTTGAATTATCTATAAAAGATTTATCATCAAAAATGCAGCGGCTTGATGAGTGCCATTCGTTAGCGGCCCAAAACTCCATAATTTGCGGAGTGCCTTTGTATTTCTCACAAATTTTAAAGCCTAAAGAACCCGTCTCGCCGGAAGACTCGTCCATTTTAAGTTTAATCTCTTCAAGCTCTCTGTTTTGGCAAACCTTTCCGTCAGCACATGAATCTGAAGACATCAGCATGACTGAGTCGAGTTCATAGCAGTAGTTCTCGTTAGTGATGACTTCTTTGTTTTGGAAGATGTGTTTTATTTTGCCTTCAATACATTCAGAAAGTGCGATGTCTGAATATATGGCCGACAAAAGAGATACAGTTAAAATGGTAAAATTTTTGAGCTTCATCTTTTGATTATCCCAAAAAATTGAGTTTACCGTTAGGGGGTAAATAGATTCTTCATTGGGTGTTTGAGAAGCCCTTATGTATTACAATGTATAAGAGATAAGGCCTGCTAGGAGGCCTTATTATTGCTAATACTCTAAAAATTCAAGGCCAAGAACCACATTCATGATTTTTCTAATGGCAAGATTGTCCTCAGGAGTGGCCAGTGCGTCTTTGATCTGTACACGTTTACCTTGGTATAGGTAGTAGAGATAATTCTGAATATTTTCTTCATTAATTGATTTATGGTTCACACCAAGGTTTCTTAGCTGCCTTAAAAAATCGGCACTGATCGCAATGGTTGCTACTGCTGCATTTTCAGGATCTGTCAGGTTGGTTTTGTTAATGCCATATTCATTCATGATCTCTTCAGGGATCACTTTCAATTGAGTTGGTCCTCGGCTGTTTTTACTGGTGTCAAGACCGTTACCTTTAGCAAGAGAAACTGCCCCAGGTAAAAATTCTTTCAAAATATACTTCCAGTTTTTACCAAAATCAGACTCAGGTGCCAGGACACCAATGGCAAATCCGGCCAGGATATTATAATCATCGTTATCCACTTTAAGAATTTGCATCAGGCGATTTTTTTCTTTCTCAAGTGTATTGATATAAGTGGCCACGAACTTTGATTTATAACTATGTTTGATTTCAAGCTTAAATTTTGTAGCACTATCAACTGAATAATTGTAGTTTCGGCTCTTGCGATAAAACTGATAACCACTAAAGGCCAGTCTTTTATTTTTGATTCTAAATTTATGAGCGCTTGTATCTTGAGGCAAGATGTACAGTGGTCCTTCTAGGTTTACGCTTTGTTTTAATTTGAAAACTTCTCTCATGCCTTTATCTGACAAAGCTTTGGCATAATAAGAATTTCCATCAGCAATGGCACCGTAATAAATACCAGCACCGCCGGCGTTCATGCGGTCATCTGATGAAGACACTTGCACGTTAATTTTTCTTATGACTCTGGCAGATTCATCAAAGAGAGTAAGAGTTTTATCTTTTTTGCTTAGAACTGCAAAATCAGACACGCCATAGAACTTGTGAAAATGCTTAATAGTTTCCAGGTCTGAGACACTGTGAATGATCGCGTTGGATTTTCGGTAGGAATTAAATGATCCACCGACTTCCGAAAGCAATCTATCACCAATAATAAGTTTATCGACATCTGCAGGGGAGTATTTCTTTTTTGTCAGTTTTAATGATGGAAGCTCAAGTAATAAGCTTTGCTCAAAAAAAACTTTATTGTCTTCAATCTTCGCATTGTTTAGATTCTCTGCCACGGCCATATTCATTTTGTTAATAATATTTGCTGCCTGGTTTTTTGCGAAAGTTTGCTGCAAGCATCCTGTCGGATAATGATTCATGGCCATTTTGATCTGAGGGGTTGTTACTATAATGGATTGATCATTTTTAGATATGAGTTTATAAATGACTTCACTAAAGTTAATTTCTGATTCACTTTTGTTGGCCAGGTAAACTAAATTAAGTGCGGCCAATTCTTCTTTGTCTAAAGTATTTAAAAGAGAAGCCACTAAAGCAAAGTCTGCATTTGATATGCGACGATCTTTTTGCCAGTAGTTGTAGTTTTTCACACGGGTCTTTATTAGTGCATTAAGTGATTTCCCTTCAGCATTTTGAATAATGCCTTTTGCAGCATCTTCAAAAGTATCATAATTTTCTTCAACGACAATCGTTGCTATTTTAAGCATCGCTTTTGCGTAAAGGTTCCCCATCATCTCTGGATGAACGACGGTGCCTAATTCTCTATGTTGGGCGTTTACAGCGCTACAGTTGGTGTTAGATGCCAGGGCATTCTGCGCTGTCAGTATAGGCAATGCCAATAGCGTTGCTACGAATATTTTGGAAATCATATTCACCACCTTCTTCTAAAGAAAATTAAGATATTGTTTCTTATAGCAATTTAGATGCCCGCTTTGATGAAAATTAAATAGTTGAAATGTGCATTGTCTACTGACTATTTTTTAGACAGTGATGCAAAGTGAAGACACCCGGAAATTTGAGTATCCTATGCAGCTAAGGAACTAGGGAGGGATATAATGGTCTGGGTACTTCAACCTTCCTATGAAGCCTAATTGAATCATAATATTTAAATCTTTTGAGATTATTAAGTTAAAGTTAAAAGTTTATTAACTAAAATACTATTTCAAGAGATCGTTATTGAGCATAGAATTGATCAGTGTCTAGGATTTATAAAAATAACAAAGGTAAAATAAC
>JBEIPV010000105.1:0-9994 GCA_040376855.1 Bacteriovorax sp. | reverse complement strand
TTTGAAATTGAAAAATGGACACCGTTATTGCGAAAAAACCATCATCACTTCTTTTGGTGGAGGCATGGGCGTAGATTGTATTCTTTATTTGTACAACTATGAGGATGAGGAGCTTTCACTTAATTTAAAAAATCTTCCAAAGCTTAAAGAGGGAGAAGAAGAAATTATAGAGTTAAAGTTAACTAAGCCGGATATTGACAATGCTAAATATAAGGTTGAAGTGAAAAATCTCTCGCAGAGCTCTGCACGTGAGAGTGTCGATAAGAAATTTTTTGGAAATGGATTCAATGTTAGTTTCGATATGAAAAGCAAATAGGACGAATAATGAAAGATCAAAAATATAAAAACACTATTCTTGAGCTTTCACTTATTCTTAATGAATTGCAAAAGCCTATTCAAATCCTGGATTCTGTAAAATGGCAGGAAGGTGTTGATGAGTTTATTATTAAAAATAAATTCAAAGAGCTTCCAACGATTAGCTATGAGAATCGTCCCTTAAAATACGACCCGTCAAAAAAACTGCAGGAGTTTAAAGAGCTCCGCATGAAAATTATCAGAGAGCTGGGACCTACTGATCCTTTGGGATTAATCCTTGCCAGAAATTGCATGCAGTACGAAGATGTTATCAAGATGTTGATGGTGAGAGGTAAGGAGCAGTTTTATGACTACTCAAAAAAGCTCTACGGAAGTGCCAATGAAGTCATGGGTGATGGAAAAACAAAGCTGAGTGATCTTGCTTTGATTATGTCAAAACTTCTTAACTCACTTAATGAAAACATGCTGGGAGAAAACTTCGAGCGCAATATGTCTTCAGAGCAAGTGGTAGGTGAGTTAAAGATTCGTTTGGGAACTTATTTTAAAGACGAAAAAATCAAAGTTAAACTCTCTGATGGGATTATCTCTGATGCTTCTGCCGGATCTGATTATATTAAAATTAAAAGTGATTTAAGATTCTCTCGAAAGGATCTGGATATTTTCGAAGTCCATGAAGGTTGGGTTCACCTAGGGACAACTCTCAATGGACAAAATCAGCCATACGCTAAATGGCTTGCGAAAGGGCCACCTTGTTCGACCGTCACTCAAGAGGGACTGGCCGTGATTATGGAGCTTTTTAATTTTGCCTTATTCCCGAGAAGGGCCAAGAGACTTAACGACCGCCTGGTCGCTTGTCAGATGGCAGAAGACGGGGCAGATCTTTTAGAAGTGATCGCGTTTTTTAGAAACAAAGGCCAGGAAGATCATCAGGCCATTAAAAATGCCAGTCGTATTTTTAGAGGTGCTCCTTTAACTGGTGGAACTCCTTTTACAAAAGACATTGCTTATTTAAAAGGTTTTGTGATGATTTATAATTTTATGCGTACGTCGATTCAAGAAGGGAAAGTGGATTTAATTCCATTTTTATTTGCGGGTAAAGTGACGCTGGAAGAGCTGCCGACATTGAAGTTGTATCACGACGAAGGAGTGATCTCACTTCCGAAGTATATGCCACCGCAGATTAAAGATATGAACGGTCTGGCAATCTGGATGGCCTTCTCGAGTTTCTTAGATCACATGAGACTAGATGATATTCTCAAAGAAAACAGAAACCAAGAAGTGACCAATCCATTTAGAAAAGCTTCTTAAGCTTTCGGGATATCGGTTTCAGCAACACCTGGACAATTTTTAAATCGCTCTAAAAAGTCTGCCATTTCTGGAATGGTGGAAGATTTATAAATTTCACGGGACTCCATCCAGTAAAGCATAGCAAACATACTCATGGTTAAGTAGTTCCAGTCTGTTTCTGGTTTTTGAGTGACGGCCCATGGTTTTAGCATTTCAAGAAGCGAAGGGATGCGCTCTCTTTGTCTAACCAAAAAGTAGTTTGAAGAGTCCTCAATATTAATTCCACCTTTTCGAAGTGAAAAAAGATTTACAGCGGACGCAAGGATCCCATCGATGGCCGAGAGAGTGTTTTCTTCTGAGATTGTCAGTGGGGTTAAATTCTTTTTCTTGGAAATATAGTTAAAGATCACACGTGAATCGTAAACCGGTTGATCACCGTCTAAAAGCATCGGAAGCTGGTTAAATGGATTGATCGACTTTAAATACTTATTTCCTTCTTCTTCAAAATAATTCACCGATTGGAAAACCACACTCTGGTCCCCATGCAAAAGTAAACGAAGTTTTCTTACATAAGGCGAAGTATATGAGCCAATTAATGTGAGCGACATAGGTATTTCCTTTGAAAATGTGGTATCCTAAAGCTACTTTTTACAAAACGATAAATCAATTGGATTTTTATGGACTGCCATTGGTTCAAAACTAGTCATTGCCGCTCTTGTGAGCTTCTGGATAGAAGTTATGACGAGACGATTCTATTAAAAGAAAAAAAGATTGCTGAATTATTTAGCGGCCATACTCTTTTTCTAAAAGAAACAATTGGTCTTAATGATCATGTTGAAAATTCTAGAAATAAGGCCAAGCTTGCACTTTACGGCGATAGCACTGATATGCAATTTGGTTTTTATGACAGTCATCTCAATTTCAAAAAACTTGAAGAGTGTCCACTTCATATGGAAGGGCTTAATGAGATTCTTCCGGTATTAAAAAGTAAACTATTAGAATATAAAATCTATCCTTATTCACTCACAGAAAAAAAAGGTGAGTTAAAATACGTCATCCTTTCAAAAAGCCAAAGTCATAATGATCTTTTGATTCGTTTTGTTTTGCGTTCGAAAGAGTCGCTTGATCGTTTAAAAAAGATGGTCGCAGTTCTGGTTGTTGAATTCCCATTTATTAAAGTTGTGACGGCCAATATTCAGCCTGAACACAAAGCAGTTATGGAAGGGGATGAAGAGATTGTCTTGAGCAGTGAGGATAAGATCCTGCATCAGTTTAATGATGTCTATTTGACCTTAGGTCCTAGAAGCTTTTTTCAAGTGACTCCAGTGATTGCAGAAAAGCTATATACAAGTGCAGGTCAGGCCGTGCAAGAGCACAATGTGAAATCCTTTTTGGATCTCTTTTGTGGAGTCGGTGCCTTTTCTTATTTTGCTGCCAAATCATGCCCTGATGTTTTAGGAGTAGAGCTTTCAAAAGAGGCGATTGTATGTGCTCAAAGCTCGATAGGTCTCAATAAAGTAAGCGGGAAGATTGCTTTTGAAGCATTGGATGTCGAGGCCTTTTTAAAGAATCAGACCAAAAACTTTGAAGCTATTCTGGTCAATCCTCCAAGGCGCGGTCTAAATAAATCAATTATAAAAGATATGATGGCGCAGAAACCGAAACTTATTATCTACTCGAGTTGTAATGCTGAAACACTTGCCCGTGATTTTTCTGATTTAAGTCATGAATATAAAATAGTCAGTACTCAGATTTTTGATATGTTTCCCTACACTGAGCATTTTGAAACACTTATGATAATGCTTCGTACAGACGCTTAATTTCTTTAATCAACAGTTTTTCACTAAAAGGTTTATTGAAGAAGCGGTTATTGGTATTGATGGTATGGAAGTTATTAAACTCTGAGTAATCCGATAAATCCCCACCTGAAAATAGGAAAAAAGCAGTGTTCTGACGAGCAGAGTTGAAGCCGAATAACTCTCCACCTGAAACTTTTGGCATTTTGTAATCTGAAAGAATCAGTTGGAAGTCATGATCCGTTTCAAGAATTTTCATGGCCTCATGTCCGTCAGTGGCCGTGGTAATTTCACAGTCTATTTCACCAGAAATTAACATCTCGAATAAATCGAGTAACATTTCTTCATCATCTACAATTAGTATTTTAAATTTTTTCATATATTTCTTTTTTAACATATCGGACTAAAGTAAAGTAAGGTGAGCTAAATAGATTAATTAAAACTTAATTTTCCCCTAAGGTAATCCATGGACAATTTAATCAAGTATTCTTTAACAGATAATCCTCTGGACTCTTTTATGAGCTGGTACGCTGATGCCAAGAAGGTTGAACAGAATCCTGAAGCGATGACACTATCAACAATAGATTTAAAAAACAATCGTCCCGATTCAAGAACCGTTCTTTTTAAGGGTATTAAAGATGGGTGCTGTACGTTTTATACGAACTATCTCAGCAATAAGGCCCGTGAGTTAGAGGGTAACAGAGAGGCATGCCTCCTGTTTTACTGGCACGCTTCGAAGAGACAGGTGAGAATCCAGGGACAGGTTAGAAAGATGGCCGAGTCAGATTCTAAAAGCTATTTCCACTCCAGAGACCGCCAAAGCCAGCTGGCCTCGATGATTTCCGAGCAAAGTAGTCCAATAGTCGACAAGGATGCGCTTATGGCCAAGCTTACTGAAGCGACTCAAAAATACGACGGCCTTGAAATCCCTTACCCTAAAAATTGGGGAGGATATTTATTTGAACCATATGAATTTGAATTTTTTGTCTATGGAGATTATCGTATTAACGATCGCTTTCTTTTTAAAAAGCAAAACAATAACTGGTCGGTGACCCGTTTACAGCCTTAGGATGAGGACACTTTTATGAGCGCTAGATTTTCTATTGACCCCGTCATTGAACAGAATTCAATTTTTATCACCAACCTGGGTCTGAGCACTGTTTTTCTAAAAAACGATAAAGAGAACCCGTGGTTTATCCTCGTTCCTAGAAAGGCCAATGCTGTCGAGCTGATTGATTTAAACCATGAAGAGCAGACGATGCTGATGGAAGAAATTTCGATTGTATCGGAGTTTTTAAAATCTCATTACCGTCCACATAAAATGAATGTGGGGTCTTTGGGAAATATCGTCACTCAGCTTCACATTCATGTGATTGCTAGAAACCCGACAGATAGAGCATGGCCGGGTCCCATTTGGGGAACTCCGACCACACTAGAATTTGATCATAATGAATTAGAAAATATTAAATCGAACTTTGCAGAATTTTTAGGTTAGAGATTAAGCAACTTTTTCTGATTCCGGGGTCGTTACACCAGCGTGTGTTTTTTCATTGGCCCCGGCATTCATACTATCAATATATTTATTGATCGACTCCGGCACTTCCTGAAAAAAGTCTCCATCACGGAAATAAACTTTGTTCTTAAGTGGTGTGCTATCCACAGCTGCTTGAGTAAAGTAGCGGTGAAGGCGGTATAGAGGTCCCGCGATTTTATGAGAGTAAAAGAGCCCCCAAATCCCTGCTGTTCCTGAAATGGCCAGTGCCACCACAATAAACACATTCGTCATAAATTTCTTTTGCTCATGGATCATTAAAAAGAAAGGGTGATCCGGTGGAAGATTAAGTGCTTCACCTCTTTGCATATAAGAGTGGAAGAAATAATCGTTGGCCAGATAGATGATCGACATTGAGCAAATCGAAATCAACAGGACTGAGATCATAAACTGGATCTGAAAATCATTGTTGATTAAGAATTTCTTTTCTCTAAGTATTAAGCTGATAAGCGGAATTCTTTTTTTACTTGTTTGCATAGTCTTATCCTGATTATTGATTGTGCCCATATCTCATTTCCTCTCTCTCTGATTCGTTGTAATTCATTTCAATGAGTTTATCTTCGATCGTTGAACCATCGTCGTTTACGTCGGTTATAAAATCATCAACTTCTTTTGGTTTCTTTTTAGCTGATGCGACAGCTCGTCCACCGATTTCACTTTGAGACTTAAACGCCATGATTCGTTCAGTGAATGAGTCTTCACGAATCAGTTCATTGATGTATTCAATCTCTTCCATGTTAAGTCCATTTTCAGCAAGTGACTTAATCATGTTGATCTCAGGGTAAGTGTAGTTTTCCTGAATCATAAGATAGTAAACAAAACGCGGATCCCACTTCTCAGTGTTAGTAAGCTCTTGTTTCAGCTTCAACTTTTTCTCACTGATGTCGGACTGGATGCGTTTAATATCCTTTAGAGAAGAGTTGCGGTCTAAGTAGCTTTGTTCAAGCATGGCCTGAAGTTCTTTAACTCCTTCCTTGTTGTCATAACCAGCTTTAGCAGTTTTAATCTGCTCTCTAGTTTCATCATCAATGCGAACAGTGTTTTCATTGATAACAGCACCAATCTGGTCTAGGTCACGTTTTCTTTTTGCCGTTAGAACACTTCCCTTTGTATCAAGGTCCTGTTCCAACGCTTCGATGTCAGCAGTGCTTTCACTTGTTGTCTGGCGTGTTGAATCCTTCAAGAGGAAATAGGCACCCCAAAGAAACAGAAAGCCCGTAAAGGCAATGATAGAAATTGTTCTCATAGGTTTCTTTCTTTTAGATAAATGAGATGTTGTTCTAAGATCAAACGACGTGCAACAGACAAAATCTCATAGTTGGTGAACCCATTGTAGAGAATCTGGAGATGGCTTCAATAGATGCGTGGGGTAGTTGTCAGAAAGATAAAAGATACGGGTATTTGAAGTGGATTTTAAAGGAAAATGAGAGTTTCGAAAAATGCCTGGAAAGTGACCATAAAAAAAGGCAGGGACTGGCCCTGCCTCGTAAATTAACTATTTTTCTTCAACACTCGCAGGCATTCTTCCGCCAGTTGCCTGGGCCGGTGCTGCTTTACCAGCGATAGCTTCGTTGGCCTGAAGTTGAACGATGGCCAGTTGGTCGTTAGACTTTCTTAGTTCAACAGCGAGTTCAGTGTTAACCTTGATGATGTTTTTCATTTCATCAGAAAGCTTAACTTTTTCAAGTTGTCTTTGGTATTCCATGAGAGTCTTAGTTTTAGCAACCAGCTCTTTTTTCAAATAAGAAGACTCTTCGTTGTAACGTTTCTCAACGTTGGCCTGAAGTTTTTCTGTATTGATTGATTTTTCAATCAAGCGCTCTTTTGATTTTTTAAGCTCATCTTGTAGATAAGCAATCTTTTCTTCATATGAATGTTGTTGCTGATCAAGAAGTTTATTAAGATTAGCAATCTTCATATCCTTTTCACTTTGCTCCATTGCAACTGCTTGTGCCACCGGCATTCCATTTTTAAATGGATCGGCAGAGCCTTCAGTTGTATAAGCAGCATAAGTAGCACTATGGCCATCTTCAACGAATAGAGCTTCTTTAGCAGAGACTGTCGTTGCAAGTGATAATAATGTTAAAACTAATAGATTTGCTTTCATAAAATCCCTCGGATGATTGACGTTCCATAAAACTTATCGGAGGGTCATTAGTAATACTTTAGCAAATACGTCGGCAGGAGCTGATATCGATGGCTTAGAATAAAAAAGGCCTGGAGTTTATCCAGGCCTTCATTATAGTCATAGTCGTAATTTTTAAATAAGAGATTATAGGCTTTCTGGAGATGCATCCCAGTCAACTGCCGGAGTTCCTTTTTTCGTTGTCTGCATAACTCTTCCAGCACTATCAAGAGCGATAAGCTTTAAGATTTCCTTTTCTCTTTCAGAGCAGTTATCCTCACATGACTTGATCATTTCAACAGTCATTAAAGCACCAACAGTGTATGGCCCGTTTAAGCTCTCATCACAAGCGTACTCACCAGCAAGTTCATGACCAGCAGGGCACTTTGAGTGTGCGTAAGCTAAACTTGCTCCGTTACCATCGCTGTGTCTTGCTTCGTGGAAGAAAGTCGCCAGACGGTTTAAGCTGTTAGCAAGAGCATTTTCGTTTTCTGGGTTAACTGTTAATTGCTTATGGAATAGACCTTCACCAACCTGGATGATCCCAGCTCTTGGAGAGTCTACAGTTACTCTGATTTGTTTTTTAAGAAGTCCTCTTGAAACCTTCATACCGTAAAGTGTGTTTGAAGATTTTCCACCCATATAAAGGCCAGCGCCTAGATTAGACATAACAGTAAGAACGTTTTCGTTATTTGTCAGCTCAGCAAGCTCTGAAGTGATTGGCTTTTCTAATAATTGGTTCTTTGGATCTTGTGAGTATGGAAGTACGTTTCCATTAGGGAAAGAAACATTTTTTTGTTCAACGTAAATCGTTTTCTTGAAAAGAAGTTTTACAATAGATAGAGCGTCTTCTTCAATAACGTAGTTTACGCGGTCATTAAGCCATTTTGAAGCAGTTGAAGCATTAAGAGTAGAAACACCCATAACTTCAAGAGTTCTAGGAGCTGTATCTTTTAGCTTCAGGTTATCAAGAACAGTCATATCTCTTTCGATCTTAGACTTAAGTGAATTTTTAATTTTTTCAGATAGAACGATATCGTTTGCATGAGCAAGGCTTGTTGTAGCTAATACAGCTGTTAGGATCAAGGTTTTCATAGTTTTTCCTTTATACAAAGAGGTCATGTTTTTACTCAATTTAACCTATTGAGGATTTTACTCAAGTAAATCCGTGGGCTTGAGTAATCTTTACAGGGGCTAAGTGGTCAATGGCAGGTGAGCGAACTTTTTTTTCATATAGTTACTCAGACTTATAAGGTCTTTGGGGGGAAATACCGATACTCTTTTATGATTAAAAATAAATTAAATTTTATCCCCGTGCTTCTAATCTTCACTCTTTTTGTGTCGTCATGCTCTTTTTATAAGACTGCCGTCATTAAACCAGACAATGATCAGACCAGAGAAATTGCCAACTCTGATTTAGATACTCTGATTCAAGAAGTGAAGGGGTATTACGATTCAAATGTAAGTGCTGATCGAAAAGCAGAGATAAAAATCGTTCAGGAGAATCTTTTAAAGTATCTGATCGAAGCAACAGAAAGCAGTGATGCTTATAAAATCAAAATCTATAAAGAAGCTAATAATTATTTTAATAAAGTTTATCCTCTAGTGCTTCAAAATATTAGAAATGAAAAGCAGGGGATTAAAGAGTTTCATGAAATTAAAAAAGCACCATTATGGTCATTGAAAGAAGAAATTCGTTATTTAAATAAAGTTGCCGAGACTCTTCCGGCACCGAAAATCAAAATGGATCTCATTGAAGGTCTTTCACTTTTTTCAGGAATCTATAAAAATATTGATCAGGAACAAAGGGCCCGAATGGGTGCCAATTACGAAACTACTGTCCAGAAGGTAATGGGGCAGGAGTTTAACCTGCACCCAAGTTTTGCTGAGCTTGAAACGCTGCTGGAAGCAGATGGAAGTGAAGAGCAAAAGATCTTAAAGGTTGTTAACCTGGTAGATTCAAAAATCAGCAAGCACGAAGCAAGAATTAGAAATATCGGAAAGGAGATCACGAAAAGTGGTCAGGTCGATATGAACAACCCGCAGATCAAAGTGGTTGTAACGTTCATGGATTATTATTTCAAAAAACTTCCAAGTGACGTTATTAAAACCATTATGTCTGAACTGGTAACTGGCGGAGCGAAACTTCCGGAAGAAGAAGTAATGAAAATCGTTTTCCAGAATACAGGTCCGGGTCTGGGAAAAGTTTTACAACAAATCGGTAAGGAAAAAGGTATTGGCCCTGAGTTTGCGAAGCTTACAACGATTCTGGAATCTTCTGGAAAAGAAGTTCCCTATCATTTAGTGAAAGAAGTTGTGGAAGCTGACGCCGGTGGATTTGAAGTGAAATCTATCGAACCAAAAGCAGTAGGAACGGGGACCATTGCTCAGGTTAATAAAGCGACCCTTTGGCATGATGATAAAGAAGTGGATGTTGCTTTAAGACTTAAGAAGCCTGGAGTTGAAGCTCGTTGCAAAGAAGATATCGCTATTTTACGTCAATTCGTTCCTGATCATGAGGCCTTATTTGCTCAGCAGGGGATTAATGATTTAAAAATGATGAGTACGCTTATTGATAGTGTTGAAAAGTTTTTAAATGAAGAAGTGGATTTCAGCGTTGCTGTTGAAAGACAGAAAAAAGCCTATGAAGTTTATAACCGCACAGTAAAAGTTTCAGCAGATAAATTTGATATGCTGGAAATGCGTGTACCGGAAGTTTATCTTCCACCAAGTGGGAAATCGAATCTTCACGTGCAGGAATTTGCTGCTGGTGGTGTTAAGTTTGCCAACTTAAAAGATGACAGTGTGAAAAAGGCCGTGGCCCAGGAAATGGTAAGAATGTGGTTTGAAGAAGCACTTTTTAGAAGTGGATTCTTAAACGCCGATCTTCACCAGGGGAATTTCAGAGTTGTACTGGTT
>JBEIPV010000131.1:0-7843 GCA_040376855.1 Bacteriovorax sp. | reverse complement strand
ATCTTCTTCAATTTCTTGTTTGAAAGAAACTTCAGATGATGTGCATCCTAATTTTTTATCTAGAACAAAAAGTTTTGTCAGAAGATCTTTTGTCCAAAGAGCTTCAGCATCTTTGAAGGCCTTTTTTTCTTTGTCTGTTTTTGGAGCGTATTCAAAACCAATGAATGATTCTGCCGGGCCATCCAGGTCAATTTCGATGGTTTTTCCTTCGACAGCGATTTCTAATTTAATCGCGCCGTGCTCGTGTGCGCCTAAACCTTTGCCGTGATCATGATGGTCATGTTTGTCAGCAAGGGCAGCTGATGAAAGTAATAGTAGTGAGAGAACTAAGGACATTTTTTTCACGGGTGAACTCCTTTTGGTGCCGATGCTGGCGGTGGTGTAAATTCTTTCAATTCCTTGATCTTCATCCCTTCCATTTTATAAGAAGATTCAAGATCAGCATTCGCTTCCACCACGAGTTTTCCCGTAAGCTCGATAGGGTAGAATGAAGGTTTAATCTTAGCGCCTTTTTGCATTTTCACTAAGACTAACTGGTTAGCTGGTGGAGGTGGTACGTGCATACATGCAGGCACGTATGGCATGAATAAAAACTCCACGACTTCTTTTGCTTCGTAATCAAGCGGCATCATAAACCCTTTGATGCTCACTTCTTTACCTAAGACTTTTTGTAGATCTGGTTTGATAATATTTTTTTTCGTTTTAACATCGTAGTCCAATGTCTTTAATGTTTCCCACGGAACTTCCAGGGCAAAAACGTTGTTGGTCATAAAGATAACCATTAAAGTCGCAATAAATTTTTTCATAGTTTTATCCCTTAGAGCAAGATTCGCACACGGCGAAGATTTCCAGTCTGTGTTGAATATCTTTGTAACCTTTCTTTTGTAGACTTGATTCGATCTTTTCCATCAAGCATTCGTGAAATGATTCAATCTTTTTACAGATTTTGCAAATGATGTGGTGATGGTGGTGGTGAGGATCGTTAAATTCAAAGTGGGCCATGTCTTTTTCTAAAAAAGATGTGTTTACTAACTGGACTTCCACAAATTGGTTTAGACAGCGATAGACCGTGGCCTGGTCGCAAGAATTTTTGGGCAATTTTTTAAGAATTTCCTCGGCAGAAAAGGGCCCATGTTCCTTTAGTAAGAGACCCAAAATACTTTTTCTTGGGGCCGTGACTGACAGGCCTTTGTCCTTTAGGAGCTTAATACATAAAGCGTCCCTTTCTATCTCTTTTTTTGGATTTAAAATGCCCATAGGTACCTCAATATTTTATTTATACTATAAGGATTGGTGGTGATTTGCAAGTTGGTTGCAAAAACAAAATTTTACCCACTTCACCTATTTTTCAGGTTTTAGATTAGAATTAGATTATGGAATTAAAGATACTTTTAGTCGAACCAAATGAACAAGTAGGCGATCTGATCGCCAAAAACCTCGAACGTGAATTGGGGGCGAGAACCATCCATTTTAAAAGTGGAGCAGAAGCTGTTGAGTCAGTTAAAAAGGGCGATTATTATGACTTGTATGTTGTAAGAAACAGCTCCACAGAAACTGTCGAGCATCCTGTTGAGCAAATTGCGGCCCTTTTTCTTAATCTCATTTACGACAACTCTCTAACAATTCCATTAATTGTTATTGGTGAATTCGAACACACTTACAAAAAATACGCGATGGTTTCTGACCGTTTGAGAATTGAAGAGTTAAATCGCCTGGTTTTAAAGGCCTTAAATCTTAAAAAAGAAGATTTTAGTCATTTGAAACTTCCTGACTATGTTTCATTTCAAACGAAGTATTTTTATCTTATGACTCTATGTCCGTGCGACGTTTATATTAAGCTGGTGAAAAAAACCGGTGATGAATACGTCAAACGCCTGCATTTTGGCGAGAGTTTTACTAAAGAAGATTTACGAAAATATGAAGACCTGGGTTTACAGGAATTTTTTATTTTAAAAGAAGAGCGCGAGCTCTTCATGAATGGTCTCTTAACACAATCATTACGAAATTTACGTGCCCCTCATACTATAGACCAAGCGGTTGTGATGACCGGAGATTCATTTGTCATTAGTAGTGAGCTGGTTAAGTCTCTAGGTATCAGCAGCACTTGTGTGGCCATGGTTGATCAGACTGTGCACCAGATGAGAACACAAATTACTAAAGCTGATAAACTGGGAAGTTTGCTGAGAAAACTTCTCGATAACCAGTTAAGTTATTCGTACCGTAGGTCTTACCTTATTTGTTTGATGTCTCATGCCCTGATGCCGAAAATGGAATGGGGAAGCAGTGATCAACAGGCGAGTTTGCTGGAAAAAATTTCGATGGTCAGCTTCTTTCACGACATTTATCTGGAAGATGAAAAACTTTTAAAGATTATGGACCTTGAGACTTTAAGAAAAGCTAACTTGAATCCACGCGAGCGCGATTCTGTTTTAAACCACGCCAACAAGGCCGCACTTTTAGTGCAATCTTATCCAAGGCTCCCACAGGGTGTCGATATTATCATTAAGCAACACCATGGTGTTTCTAACGGAGTAGGATTTCCCGAGTCACTTACCGCGGGGATTTCACCGATGGCCGTCTTTTTTGTGGTTGTAGAGGATTTTGTGACGTGCATTCTGGAGCACAATGATCTGGATAACTTCGCTAATATTCTAAAATACCTAAAACAGCGCTACCAACTGCCGACTTATAGAAAAATCGTGGCAGAGATCGAATCCCTAGTGACAAAAAAATAAATTATAAACTGTAGCTGTAAGCAAGAATTCCGGCAGCATCAATTCTTTTACCTGTCATCGTAGGAGACTGGCTGACCTTTTTAGGAAGCAGTTTCATACTAAAGACTGATGTAATAGATGATCTTTCAGTCAGCTTATAAATCGGCATCGCACTTACACCCGGAAGAAAGTAATTATTAATGTGGTACTCGCGTCTGGTTGCCGTCACTTCATGGGATCTGACACCATAATAGTACTCAGCGTATTTATCATCCAGCCAGTCTAGACTTAATGAGCTTCTTAATAGAAGAGATTCGGTGATGGGGAAAAACTTTGAGTAGTTCGCTGTCGCAATTGATCCTTTAGAGCGCCCATTGATATCGTGAGAATAACTGAAGCCATAGTTAAAAAATTTAGCGGTTGCTCCGACAAAAACAGAGTCTTTTCTTGGGATCATTCCCAGTCCATGATAGCGGTCTCCATCGCGTTTAATGAAAGCGCTGACATTCATCATCGGATTTCCAACGGCCCTGACAGAAATACCCTGAACACCTAAAGAAACTCTTCCCCAGCTTGCCTGCACCATCGGAATAGGTTTGATGAATATCTTTTTATCCATATCTTCATATGTATTTCCGGTGCGCATGTTTTTTTTGATCACCACTCCTGCACCAATTGAAGCACTCCACGATCTTTCTTCTTGAGCAAGAGTCGTGAAAGAGAAAACTAAAAGCGAGAGTGTCAGTAAAGTATTTTTCATCATGAAAGAAATTCTAACCTCGATAAGCAAAAAATTAAATAACTAAAGTGATTTAGTCGTCATCTAAACAGATTAACTGCAAGAAATTGACAGATTTATTTTCTCCAGAAGTATCAAGATCGTGTGAGGATTGTTTATGTGATTTTTTATTTCATGTACGTTACGGAGGACTTATGAAAAAATCTATCTTAGCTCTAGCAGTATTATCTATGTCACTTTCATCAGCTACTTTTGCTTGCGACATCAAAGGCCTTACTGGATTCTTACCAGAAAATAACTTAAACATTGCAGTTGGCGATAAAATGGCCGGCGACATGACAGAAGAAAGATTTGAAGAAATCACAGCGAGAGTTGCTGCAGTTTATTCTCCAATCATTAAAGAAATGGGCGGAAATCTTGTTATGAACAATAACTGGAAATCTGGAACAGTAAATGCTTCTGCTCAACAGACAGGAACAACTTGGCAAGTAAACATGTACGGTGGTCTTGCTCGCCATAAACTGACGACAGACGATGGTTTCATGATGGTTGTGTGCCATGAGCTTGGTCACCACATTGGTGGAGCTCCAAGATACGGAAGAAATACTGACTGGGCTTCTAACGAAGGACAATCGGATTATTTCGCAGGTCTAAAATGTATGAGAAGAGTTCTTCAAAACGATGATAACATCGCAATCGTTGCTAACATGACGATCGATGCTGAAGCGACTAAGCAGTGTGAGTCTGTTTATAAGTCAGCGTCTGAAGTAGCTCTTTGCCAAAGAGTTGCAATGGCCGGTAAGTCACTTGGACAACTTTTAGGTTCATTAGGTGGAAACTCTAACGTGAACTTCGATACTCCAGACAGAAAAACTGTAAGACAAACCAACGATGCTCACCCTGCAGCTCAATGCCGTTTAGATACATACTTCGCCGGAATGCTTTGTGATAAATCAATCCTAGAAGACGTTTCAAAAACAGATGCAATCCCAGGAACATGTATTAAAAAAGATGGATACGCTAAAGGTGTTCGTCCTCTTTGCTGGTACAAACCAGGTTCAAACGAGATCTAATTTGATAGATAATCGCTAAAAAATAGCGCCAAAGTTTTGACAACGGGACCTCTTCATGGGGTCCCGTTTTCGTTTTTCTCCAATGAAAAATAAAAACCAAGATATCCCGTCAAGAAATGTCAGGTAATGAAAGATTAATTTATTTTTCATCACGTAATTAAATAGCAAGAATTAACACATTCCTAATATTTGTTACGGAGGACTTTATATGACAAAAGGGATTTTAGTTGCTTTGATGGCGACAACTTTGACTTTCTCTCAGGCTTTCTCTTGCGATGCGCTTGGACTTACAGGCTTCGCTCCAGAAAATAATCGTAAAATTGAAGTAGGTGATAAAGCTTCAAACAACATGACTAAGGAAATGTTCCTTGATGCTGTTCTACGTGTTTCTTCTGTTTACGAGCCAATCGTAAAAGAAAAAGGCGGAAATCTTATCATGAACAACAGATGGGATGACGCTACTGTTAACGCATCAGCTCAACAATCTGGAAAAAACTGGCAAGTAAACATGTACGGTGGTCTTGCTCGTCACCCTCTAGTCACAGTAGACGGATTCATGATGGTAGTATGTCATGAACTAGGTCACCACATTGGTGGAGCTCCTAAAAAAGGTGGATGGGGATCGGCATGGGCTTCTAACGAAGGTCAATCTGATTATTTCGCTGGTCTAAAGTGTATGAGAAGAGTTCTTGAAAAAGAAGACAACATCGCTATCGTTTCAAAAATGGAAATCGATGCTGAAGCGACTGCAAAATGTGAATCAATCTATAAGTCAGCTTCAGAAGTTGCACTTTGCCAAAGAATTGCAATGGCAGGTAAATCACTAGCTATGCTTCTTGGTGACCTAGGTGGAAACTCAAACGTAAAGTTCACAACTCCAGATACATCTAAAGTTGCTAGAACTAACGATAACCACCCTCAAGCACAATGTCGTCTAGACACTTACTTCCAAGGATCACTTTGCGATAAAGCGATCTCTGACGATGTAGATGGAAAAGATGCACTAAAAGGTGTTTGTCTTAAGAGAGATGGTTACGAGCTAGGGATGCGTCCTCTTTGCTGGTACAAACCAACTGCAGCTGAACTATAATTTTAATTTCATAATTAAAAATAGATAAAAAAGGGCCAGATTATTCTGGCCCTTTTTTTTTGCCTACATGTATTCATTCTTCTATGATGAAAACAATGAAAACCTTAATTCTCACAGAAAAACCCTCAGTCGCTCGTGACTTTGCTCTCGCTCTAGGCGGAGGAAAAGGCGGACAAGATGGCTTTATTGAAAATGAGGATTACGTTATCACCTGGGCCATTGGCCATCTACTGGCACCGTTTGATCCTGAAGATTACGATTCAAAATACAAGAAATGGAGCTTAAATACTCTTCCTATATTGCCAGAAGAATTCAAATTCAAAGCTCAGCCAAAAACAAAAAAACAACTTGATGTTATTAAGCGCTTATTAAAAAGAACTGATTTAGAGCGCCTGATTGTCGCAACCGATGCTGGACGTGAAGGAGAGTTGATCGCGCGTTTAATTCTAAACGATGGCAGATCAAAATTAAAAGCTTTCCGTTTTTGGACCTCAGCTGCTTTAACTAAAGATGTTATTCACGCTGAGATGAAAAATCTTAAGCCACTAAAAGACTACGATCGTCTTTTTATCGCTGGTCGCGCTCGTCAAAAAGCAGATTGGCTGGTGGGGATGAACCTTTCTCGCTTGGCCACTCTTAAGCTGAACGATTTATTTTCAGTAGGACGAGTTCAGACTGCCGTACTTTCGATGTTAGTTGAAAGACGAAAAGCGATTGATTCTTTTGTTCCGGTTGATTATTTCGAGTTTAAAGCAAAATTTAAATTTAAACACGGTGATGTTCAGGCCTACTGGTTTGATCCGAGCAAAAAAGAAGAGCAACGTCGACGTGATAAGCGAGCAGAGTTTGATGAGCTTTTAAAAAATCTTCATCAAAAAGACGCTGTCATTAAAGTTTTAAACCAAACGGAAAAGACCGCTTATCCACAGGGTCTTTATTCACTGACAGAACTTCAGCGTCAGGGAAATATTCTCTATGGTTTTTCGGCGACCAGAACTCTGGAAATCGCTCAGGCATTATATGAAAAATATAAATGCTTATCTTACCCACGTACCGATTCAAAAGTTATGGCCGTATCATCTTTTGATATGGTGAAGGGCCTGGTTTATAAATTTAAAGACCTCTATCCAGAGCACTTTGAAAAATTCGCGGCCTTTAAGGTCAGTGCAAAAAATAAAACTGTCTTTGATGATTCGCGCCTTACCGATCACCATGGTTTAATTCCTTTAAAAGACTTCAGTGGAGATGAAAATTCTCCTGAAGGAAAAATTTATCACTTAGTTTTAAAGCGCTTTATCTCAAACTTTTTAGAAAACCATCGTTATCTTGAAACTGATGTGCAGATTGAATGCTCAGGCCATCAATTCATGGCACGTGGAAAAAAGATTATTGAGATGGGATTTAAAGTTTTAGAAGGTGCTGATCGTGAAGAGCTTCTTCCCGAACTTGCTTTAAATGAAGTGGGAGTCTTAAAGAGCGGTGAAGTCGAATCAAAAAAGACAAAACCTCCTTTTGAATACACTGAAGCTTCTTTATTGTACGATATGACTAATCCAGCAAAGCTAGTGACTGAAGCTGATTTGAAAAAAATCTTCAGAACAGAAGTTGGCCTTGGGACACAAGCGACTCGTGCTCAAATTATTGAGACTCTTTTAAAAAGAGATTACGTCAATCGCTCTGGAAAAAATTTAAGTGCAACAGACAAAGGAATACTTCTGGTAGACCGCTTAAGTGATATGCCGACGACCAAGGACTTAACGAGTGTTTCTCAGACAGCTAAGCTTGAGCAGTCACTGCAGAGTATGGCCGAAGGTGAGACAGATGACTTAGCTTTCATGGATAACATTAACGATTTCATCAATAGTGCAACTAACGAGTGGAAGGCCACTGAAGGAATCGCTAGAGATGCATCGAAGTCAAAAACTTATGGTGGAAAAACTTACGGGCCTAAAGTTGAGGCGCAAGTTTCAAATCTTGGGCCTTGCCCGGTTTGTGGTGCTGAGATAAAAGATTTTCCTAAATCATATAGCTGTTCTCGCTGGAAAGAAGGATGTGGATTCACGATCTGGAAAGTTGTAGCGAAGAAAAAACTATCTGAGTCCCAAGTAAAAAAACTTATGACAGAAAAAAAGACTGACCTGATTAAAGGATTTAAATCCAAAGCAGGTAAACCTTTTGAAGCTTACCTGACCATGAATAAAGAAGGGAAAGTGGAGTTTGAGTTTTT
>JBEIPV010000017.1:0-39071 GCA_040376855.1 Bacteriovorax sp. | reverse complement strand
AGATTGAGTTTGAAGGGCTTGTTGATAAAAAACCTCAAACAGGTGTGAATTTTGTCTGGGAGAAAAAAGGATTAGTCAGCCCCAATGAGGTGATTATCCTGACGGCCAATTACGACACACTTTTAAAAGATCCAAAAACAGGAAAGTTTATTTTTAAAGGGGAAATGCCTGGGGCCGACAACAACGCTTCTGGAGTTTCTATCATGTTGTCTATGATGGAAATTTTAAATAAGCTGGACCTTCCCAAAACAGTAAAGCTGGTGTTTTTAGATATGGGAGAGTTTGAATCTCAGGGAGCAAGAACTTTTGCGGCCTCTAAAGAATTTTTGGCCGAAAAAAACTCAATGAAAATTGTCGGTGTGATTAACTTATCTATGTTGGGCCACGATTCTCGCACAGGTGATAAAGATCAAAAGATGAACAATATGAATCTTTACGCCGGCCCCGATGTGGCCTTTGCCAATGCCCTTATCAAAAGCGGTAAAGAAAATTACAGTAATGTGACATTTACACCCAGTCAGAGCACAGAGGCCTCTAAATTGCCAATGGACTCCAGTTTCTTCAGGGAGGCAGGTGTACCCGCTGTTACCTTCAGCCAGAACCGTGAAGGGGATCTAAACCCCCGCTATATGACCTCTAATGATTTCATTGAGACCTTGAATATCAATACTTACAGTAATGTATTCAGGTACATTACCAGTGCCGTCCTGGCCTGGAATTATGACGTGGTAAAATAGATTAATTTCTGCTAAAAAGCCCTCATGCAAAAACCTAAATCAGAAACCCTAGTAATCGTCGGAATGTCAGGAGGAGTAGACTCTTCTGTGACGGCCGCCGTTTTAAAAGAAGAAGGCTACAAAGTTGTAGGCCTCTTCATGAAAAATTGGGAAGAGTTTGATGAGCACGGTGTATGCCAGTCCAGCCTTGAGTATGCTGACGTTATTAAAGTTTGTGAAAAATTAGACATACCATACTACTCTGTTGATTTTATCGAAGAGTACAGAGACCAGGTTTTCAAGCAGTTCGTTGAAGAGTACAAATTAGGATTCACTCCTAACCCAGATATTCTTTGCAACAGAGAAATCAAATTTAAAGTGTTCTTTGAAAAAGCGATGGAGCTTGGAGCTGATTATTTAGCGACCGGCCACTACTGCCAGAGCAAACTGATCGATGGCGAATACCGTCTGGTAAAAGGTGCTGACCCTCTAAAGGATCAGTCATACTTTTTATACACAAACAAAAAAGAAATTTTGGAAAAGGTTCTGTTTCCTATCGGTCATATTCCAAAAACTGAAGTGCGCGCTATCGCCGCTAAATACGACCTTGCTACAAAAGAGAAAAAAGACTCAACAGGTATTTGTTTTATCGGTGAGAGAAACTTTAAAAACTTCCTTTCAAACTACGTAACGTTTGAAGATGGAAATTTTGAAACACTGGATGGGACTGTTGTCGGACGCCATACAGGAGCGACTTATTACACTCTAGGACAACGTAAAGGCCTGGGCCTTGGTGGTCAAGGGGAGCCGTGGTTTGTTGTTGGTAAAGACATGTCTAGGAACGTTGTGATCGTAGAAAGAGGAGAGTTTCACCCTCATCTTTACGCTGATACATTAACGGCTACAGATTTATCTTTTGTTTCTGGAAAATGGGATAAAGAACTTCCATTCAAGTGTAAAGCAAAGGTGAGATACCGCCAGAAAGATCAGGACTGCACAGTCGTGAAAATCGAAGGCGATAAAATCTTTGTTGAGTTTGATGTTCCTCAAAGAGCGATTACGCCAAGACAGTCTGTTGTGTTTTATGATGGGGATATTTGTCTAGGTGGAGCGATGATTGAGAAATCAGGGCCGAGCTATTTTGAGATGAAGAAAAACCTTCCGGAAATCCATTAGGTTTTAAGCCGCTTCTAATGTCACCTTTAAATTCATTTTCAATTTAACAAATAAGTCTTGTAGCGATAGCTGTACGAAAGAAACTTCTGAGTATCCTAGTATTTTAGCAAATTTCTTGGCCCTTTCGATGCTAACAACTTTGACTCCAGTTTCGATCTGTGAAAGATGAGTTTGAGATATACCTAGTTTCTTTGCATAAGCGCTTTGAGTTTTGTTTTCGCTTAGACGAAGAGATTCTAAGACGCTTCCAAAAGTCATTGGTCGCCCAATCGATTTATCTAAGAATTTCATTGCATCGCTTTTTCTTTTAGTAGTCATGCTTATTAACCTCTTTTATTTCTACGAATTCAATTTCATTGTTGTCTTTAATCTCATAGATCGCTCTGTAGGCCTTATTGAGGCGAATAGAGCGCTGACCTTTGCGATTCCCCTTTAGAGGTTCATCGTGATATCCAGGAATCTTTTGAACTTCACTTAATCCGTTGTTTTCTACTAATCACAACAATGAATATATTAATTATAACCTCCGAGGTTATATTGGTCAATGCAAGAAAATGTCTTATTTCAAAGAGAGAGTTAAGTGTATTAATTGAAATAAGTTATTCCGTTTTTTATTAGGATGGCAAAATGGCCTTGAGTATAACAATTATTTAAGTGGCATTTTTATAAGTGGTCGCTTAATCAAAAATAATCTCATTGAAAATAGCATTCAGCTTCTTAAGAATAAATTTTAAGTTGTAGACTGCCTGTTTAATAGATCTCTCTTATACAAAAAAACACCACTTTAAATGATGTTGACTCCATCTTCTCCGCTGATGTCTCATACTCCACAACAATCTTCTGGAGGACTACAATGAAAACATTTCTATCAATTCTATTTGTCGCTGCTTCTACCGCTTCTTTATCAGCTCACGCTCTTGGATTAGAAAGCTTCTACGGAAGAACCGTGCAAAGAGGCCATGTCTACACATGCTTTTATGAAAACAACACCGGTGCCTCTCAAAACATGAAGTACGTTGTCTTTAATTTTGAAAACAGCGCTGGAGATAGTTCCGCTTATGATGTTCAAAACCGCATTGATAAAGTCGTAAACTCTGGCGAAACAATCACGGCCAGTACTCAGCACGCATTGAACGCCAAAGTGAACTACTGTAAATACCTCGCACGCCGCTAAACCATAAGGAAATGTAGAACCATTTGGTGCCAGCAGACTTGTGGTTTAGCAGTTGCTCTACCACAAGTCTGCTGGCACTTTTACTCGCTTAGAAGTAAAGTTGAACAACAAGCGTTTAGAGAAAATTTCTTTAAATTAATGTTTCACAGATAGAGCGAGTTTTTCACAAGGTTATCAATGCCTGTTTATAAGAATGGGCATTGATAAAACTTATCTACCAGTACTTCGGATCGTTAAAGTCCTTTTTCCCATCATCTTCTTTGTGAACTTTTCGCTCTTCAAATGAAGTGCAGTCGTGACCTGTAGATTGTTTCACCAGAATATAAGGCATGAGATTGGATTTGAATTGAAAGAGTTTACATCCTCTTTGGGCATTGGCCTCAAAGGTTGAATGGTAGTGCTTACAGCGCATGCATGCGATTCTCTGATTTGTTTCTTCCATAAAACTTTCCAGGGTTTGTTTAATGTCGCCATCTTCGACACTTATTATAAATCTTACATAGAGTCCCCATTTTTTAATAGAGCTAAATTTATGCATGTTAGGATTCTTCTGAGGCAAGAGTGACTAAAGATCTTGGGACTGGCTTAAGTTTAAACACCTATGTTGTATAAGCTAAGGGAATTACGAGGTCATTTTAGGCACTAATAGTGCATTTATACATACGGGAATAAGAACGACTTAATTTATTGATATCTCTTAAAAGGGCCTATTGAATGAAAACGACATCTCTTAACAACGAAAATGACAACCTCGTGCTGTTCCCATCGGCGAAGAATTTTAAGGTCGAAGAGGAACTCTCAGATCCTATGATGGATTTACTGAACGAGTACTCGCACATGTCAGACGCCGACATTCCGACTCATTTAGATGAGCGTTTTGAAGAGTCCCTGGAAGACGAAACCATCTTTGGAAGTCTTGAGGCCTTCATGGCACGCAATCAAAATCAAGACGGGTTAACCCCAGATGATAAGCTTGTAAAATTAATCAACGATCGTATGCAGGCCATTGCTGAAGCAAAAGAGCGTATTAAGTTTTACCTTGATGAAATCGAGATGTTTTTACCAAGAAGACGCTAAGTCTTTATTCAGAGTAGAAAATCTTAGAGATTTATTAAATTTAAAAAGATTCAAATAGCCTATCTCTTCATAGTAAGATGAGCATTAATCAATTTCGAGAGTGGGATTAATGCGAGTCAGTCGAATTTTCTTAGTAATAGTATTAGCTTTGTTATGTCTTGATTGCCCAGCTAAAAGTATAATGTGGGCCCGTTGGAATGCTCCTCCTAATTTTATTGTCGAAGGTCCTTTCCTTAATGAGGGTGTTTTAAACATTGTAGAAAACGAATTAAAAAAGGCCTTGCCTCAATATGAGCATGAGAAAATAGAGGCCGGAATTCCCAGAATTTTAAAAGAAGCTGAGGCCAAAAGTCCTATTTGCAATGCTGGCTGGTTAAATACTCCAGAGTGGAGCAAGTTATTCTATTTTTCTAAACCTGTTTTTATCGTTGCATCCAATGGGCTACTAATCAAAAGCAGCCTTGCTAAAGAGCTTTTAAAAGAGAAAGGGACCCATAGCTTACAGAGTATTTTAGATAAGAAAAGTAACTGGGTTCTGGGTGTTGGAAGGCTTTACGGCGAAGGTATTGACGAGATACTCATAAAAAACAACTATCAAAATAATCCTAAAATTTCGAATGTAACATCAAGTTTGCTCGCACATAAGATGCTTCAGTTGGGTAGGATTCAATATACATTAGGCTATCCAACTGAAGCCCAGTACTATAATGAATTACTAAAAAATGATTCAGATAAAATTGTCTTTATTCCTTTAAGCGATAATTCGCCTTTTGTTGAAATCGTCGCCGCTTGCCCTAAGTCCTCTTGGGGAGCAGCAGTTATTAAAGACATTAATAAAGCTCTAGATAATAAAAAAAGACTGGAACGTATTACACATGGGCTTAACAGATGGTTAAGTCCAACTGAACAAAGGCGTCTTTTGCCAGAGAACACCAAGTTTTATAGAAAAAACTATCCTGATCTTTAAACCTTGGAGAATCTAAACTAATGTCCTTCGCTCAATTGTTATATTTAGCTATTTTTTCATTTCTTTCATTTGAAAGTTTTGCGGAAAGCAAAAGTCTGACTTGGGTACGTTGGGAAGATCCTCCAATTTTCATTTTTAATCCCCCTTATAAAGGCCAGGGAGTCCTGGATGCCGTTGAAAAAGAGCTTAAGCTTGCTATGCCTCAGTACACTCATAAAGAGCTGGAAGCCACTGTTCCTCGAGTTCTAAAAGAGGCCCAGGCCAAATCAGCTATCTGCAATGCCGGATGGCTTAACACTCCTGAATGGGGCAAGCTTTTCTATTTTTCCAAACCTGTCTTAATTATTCCTACGAATGGAGTTTTGTTAAAGAAAAGTAGAGCACAAGACTTTTTTAAAGAAAAAGGGCCTTATCGTTTGCAAAACTTTTTAGACAAAAGACCGAAGTGGGTTTTAGGTGTAGGGAGACTTTACGGGGAAGGGATTGATGAAGTTCTGTTCAAAAATAAATACCAGTCAAATCCAAAAATCTTTCCTGTTTCCTCAAGCCAGTTGGTTCATCGCATGCTTCATCTGGACCGCGTCCAATACACGATTGGTTATCCCTTTGAGGCCCAGTATTATAATGAACTTTTAAAAAATACGACCGACAAAGTTTTGCATATCCCCTTAACCGACAACGCTTCGTTTGTAGAAGTGGTTGTGGCGTGTCCAAAGACTGAATGGGGCGCTAAGGTTATAAGTGACGTCAATAGTGTTTTAAACAGCAGGGCAAGGATCGAGCGAATGAATCAAGGATTGATGAGATGGCTAGGCCCCGCTGACCAAGGCCGAGTGATTGCAGAGCGACTTAAGTTCTATAAAAAGCATTATCCCCATTTGTAGTTCCGACTGTTTTTTAAATAAAATAGAAACATCCAATATTCATATAAAAGATTCACCGTTAAACATTCTTTAACGAATCCACTATATTTTCAGTTTATTAATAAATTACTTCCTTAAAATAGGTAGACCATGAAAGCATTATTTACTTTTGTATTACTTTTTGGTGTTTTTCAGTCAGTGTATGCATCTGATGTGAGAATCAATACTGACCTGAGATTCACGAATAGAGCACAGTGTGCGATTGACTCTAAAGCACCGACGGAGAATGCTCTTGTTCTTCTAAGCAATATGGATGTCGGGCGCACTCTTTATAGACTAGCAAAGGCCAGAGGGGAAAGAGACACTGCCGAGTTCACGAAGTTAGGTCTTAATAAATACCGCTACACTGTTTTAAGTTTAATTGAACTTATTCATCAAAAAATCGTCAATAATAAACTGCCACTACTTCAGGCCGACCTGAGTTTAAAATCTAATCTGGCAAAGTATGCTGAGCTTTCAGGAAGATGTTCGCAGTCAAACAAGTGCCCTGATCTGGATGCTTATCTTGAGTCCATTTGGAATCAATCGAATGCCGCTTCACCAAGATTTGCAGGCATTGATAGTTTTACAAAAGAAAACTTCTTAAACCTTGAAACAAAAAAAGTAGATAAAAAATTAAATTGCTCTTACTTAAAACAATTTACTCCGCTTGAAGCACATTTGTTTGGAACAAAACCAACGGCCGATGTTCTTGAACAAATTGCCAAGGCCACATCTGAAGTTGATAAGTTTTATGGTGAGTGCCATGACTATTCAGCTCAGGAAAGTTTAAAAGTTTCGACTTATGAATTATCTCTAGGAGTTTCAGAGTCAAAGCGTTTTGAGCAAATGGGATTTGATTATTGGAACACAATGAAGGTCTTTTTCTCATGGGCCTTTAGAAACTCTAAAGAAGCAAGTCAGCTGGCCTTTCCATTTGATGAAGTTTTTAGCAGTATTCTTATTGAAGACTCATTATTTATGGTTCCCAATGGATGTAAGAGTTTAGTCAATCCAAAGTGTGACCCGGAAACTTTGAATCAAAACTCAATTAGGATGTTTGCTCGTCACGACTTTAAAAAAGAAGCACAAAAGTATGATGTTTTTCGTGCTGTTCCTGAGGGGGCAACGAAGGCAATCATGGAAGACCCGTTTCCAGAGGTTAACTCAGATATTTTAAACTTTAACCAGTTTGAAACGGCCGATGCATGGACTGATAGCTTTAGGCAAAACTTTTCTGAAACCAGACTTACGATGAGAAAAAAATTCGTCACTTCTGTGAACAATTTAACTCTTATTTCAAATAATTTTAAAACAGAAGGTCTAAAAGAGTCACTAGAAGAATATTTCAAACCGGTTCTTAATGGTTCGAATAATGTGAAGTTAAAATCAGAGCTTTATTACCTGTGTGCTGAAAGTATATTTTTATCAAGCGAAGAATTAAGTTACTTAAAACCTAAGATGGAAATTCTGGGGAAAGTGAATACAACAGATAATCTGACTGATTCAATTAATAGCAAGTCATTGAATGCCGTTTATGAATACTACCAGGGAGTTGTCACAAATGTGAACGCCCTTTGTAACAGCTTCGAGCAATCAAAAGTTTTTGACCCAGAATTTACTGTTGATAAAACAGGATTTAATAGATGGTATGTTGATGCAGTTTATGAAGGAAAAGTTCTTTCAATGTCCAATCTTCTAAGAAAAGAAAAATTAGATGCGATGAAGCCAATGATTGCTTACAGCTTATACGCTAAAACGAAAGATGTTCGTGATGTGATCTGTATTGATAAAGTTGACTGTGCAAGAACAGCGATTCAATCAATTGTTGATATCTATAGTGTGGCCCAGTATTCAGATTTATTTTTAAGCATTAAAAATGAAATCTCTTCTTCGAACATGTTAAACCCATACGCAGAAAGAACGGCCTGTAAGGTTTACGATCCATGGTACAAAACAAAAGCTTCACTTTTTGCTTTTGGAACTGATATTGCTCAGGCCGGAATTGCGGCCGTTACTCCTGGCGTGATTTATGGAAACTTCGATTTAGAACCAGGAAAAGTAACAAGCTTTAACCAACTGGTAAAAGATGGAAAGATCCATATTGATCCAAAGTATGAAAAAGCAAAGGTCATCTCGTCTGTTGCTTTAGACCTTGGGTCTCTGACAGGTGTTCCATGCTCAATATCTGTAACAAGATCTAAAAAAATGGATCCTTCAAAAATGTTAGGATTCAGAGGCGTAACTGTTCGAGCATGTAAAAAGAATGAAAAGAACCAGATTAATGTTGAGACGTCAAACGAGCTAGGTGAGAAAGATGAAAAATTTAGAAGTGGATGTTTACAGTGTTCGCTCGATTTTGAACATGTAAGTGCAGCGATTTCTAATGCGATCCCTTTTGGTAGAACAGCTTTTTTCATGGCACGTGCAGTAATCAGACTTTATAAAGGAATGAAAGATCCAGTTAACGTTCCAAGGTCTTGGTCAGTAAATCCTTACCTTGTTAAGGTGGCCTACGATTCATACGGTGGAGAAATTCCTAATTCATGTGTAAGGAGTTTAATTAAAGGTAGGGCCTGTATGAAAAATGCTTGTGAAGGTGCAATTGTTAAATCTTACTTGGATCGCGGAATACTTCTAGATAAAGTTGATGCAAGTGAATCCTATAGAGGAAAGGCAACAATAAAGGTTAGAGGTTGTAAAAATACAAACACGATTAAAGTGTTTGAAGACATGAATGATAGAGATACAAATAGTAGTGATACAACTTGTAGAATCTCTAAAAATTCTTTCGATTTAAAATGTACGAAATAATTAAAAGGGAAGAGATATGAAAAAGATTTTGGGTTATTTTTTTACAGTCTGTTGTTTTATGATCGCTCTTCAAAGTGGAGCTTATGCCGAATTTGATATCACGGAAACATGGAGCATCGATTTAAGATCACAAGTCACAGTTGAATGTAGTGCTAAATCTAGCGTATGTGCGCAGTTATGTAACAACGATAAGATTTGTGTATTGAAAAATTCAACTTGCAAAGACTGTATCAGTACAGGCGTTAAGATGACGTACTTCTTTTCTGCTTTTGGAAAAGATATCACTTCAAGCGATAAACAAGTCACCATTTATGAATTTATTGATTTTTTAATCAATGAAAAATTCATCGCTTTTAGTGCCAACAATGTTTACAATCAATTTGATTCAGTTCAATCAGATGCATTGGCAAAACGATTTAAATCAATGTGTCCAAATGATTATGAGACACCAATGGCCTTCTTCTCAATTCAAAATAGAGAACTTGAGATTCAAAACGCCAGGTATGTGACTTGTGGAGATTCTGTTTATAAGCTGGAAATTAATTCGTCATTACTAGACTAGATTAACCTATAGGTTAGAACAGGTATTTTTAGATTTTACAAGCCCCCAGCGCACAGTACGTTCTTCGTTGGGGTTCGATGAAATGAGACCTGCTTTATAACGGTCATAAAAGCTCTTAATCGTCATTAAAACTCTGCGATCAGCACTTACTTCAACCGCAATATTACAAAGAGTCTTAAGCGCCACCAGGCCTTCAGCAGATTTATTCTCATCAATCAGGTAATCGAGGCCATTTTTGGTCGTCTCATTCAAATCAACCATCATTGCTTTATTCACAATTACTCTATAAGCATTTCTTAGCCTCTCGATATCCTGAATAATATTCTTATCTCTAGAAGGTGTAGAGAATTCATCGTATTTTGTTTTATTAAAACACTGGGTGCTTAATTCTTCTTTTGCTTCGAGGGCCATTTCCACGATGTCTAATCTTGTTGTAAGGGCGACACAGATATTTTCAATTCTTCGTTGAATGTTAAGTTCTAATGAGTCTTCCGAACTCTTCAGTCCTTCTTTAACTAATTTAAAAAACTTTTCTTCGCCTAACTTAACAGCATCGTACTGTATGGTAGAATAGTCTTCTAATTTGTTAATGGCCCCATGCGTACCCGGTAAAAATCTTCTGAATCCAAAAGGCATTTCGTTAAAAATTCTAAGAGGCATTCCCTTTCTAGGTAGAAGAGGCCGGATGGCACGAGGAACAGTTGATGAATAAAGAAGAAGATCACCTGTTGGTAAAATATCTTTGATGATATACACGTGACGAGTTAATTGCCCTTTATTGTTTTTCCATCTGGTAATGTAGAGATCACCAGGTTTAATGGCCTTAAGATTGATAGAGTAGGTGTTATCACTTGCCAGGATCTCAGATCCCACATTATCACTAATGTATTCTATAAGAGCTTTTAGCTTTTCTATTTCATTGATAGAGATGTGATCGAATTTTGTACTTTTTTCGTTGATGATTTCATTATTGTTAAGTACAAATTTAAATGGAATTTTTTGTTCATAAGCATAGATCGCCCGAAGTGCGAAAGCCGCGTCTGCACAATCAGTTTTAATTCCGTAATATGCACTAGTTGGATTTGAGAAAATATCTTGATTCATTTTCTCTTTTATCCATTGTGAATAAGTGAGTATTTCACTTTTTGCAAAAGAATGATTCGTTTCGTATATTGCTCCATGAACAACATATGAACTCACGCAAGCTAAGATCAGGACTGTATATTTAAGAAACGACATACCTTCCCTTAAAAAGGCTTACAGATTGCTGGACATTGCCCAGTATAGGTATTGGGTCCAAAATAATGCTGATTAAACAATGTTTCTAAAAATGATTCATTGTTGTTAAATGTTCGCTGTTCACAAATATATGCTTTGTTTTTTCCATCATAAGTTATATTGCAAAAAATAGTAGGTCTTGGATTTAGTTGCGAAGAATCACTTGGAGTAACATCCGTGAATGTCTGAAAAGTTACTTTTTTGTAGTTGTTTTCTCTTAGGTCTTTTGTATTTGTTTCTTTAAAGTAATGCCTTACAACACATAGAGGAGCTGAAGGGATAGTGATTTCACTAAATCTTCTCTCTCCGCTTATAAACGATCCCGGCCCTAATTGTGAGACTGGTCCAACTTGTCCAGTGCCAGTTGCACATATAGTTTCTACATTTGTACTCAAGGCAGAACTTACGATGTAATTAGTTGTTTTAAAGATAGCATTTCCAAATAATATTCTGCCGTTTAGCTTTAAACTGTTTTCTGCAGTTTCAGCGTTACTGTTTTTAATGCAGATATCAACAAAGTATTCGGCACCATAAAACTCTGAACCAAAATGAAACTTTAAAGCTGAACCATCCTGAAGGATTTCACTTCCAGTATTGCCTGAAGCAACAGCATACTCCTTAGTCATAGAAGCATCTGAAGTATATTGAATAAAATTGGGGGTGACGGTTTCATCGTAATTGGCCTTGCTATAATTGAAATAGTTAGTGTTTATTTCTGTTCCAGCATCGTTTGAACAAACACAGTTAGTGGAGTCACCACATGAAGATGCAAAAATATTATTTTGGTCCTTTTTAATACAAACATTACTAGATCTTGGAATAAATCTTAAGCCAGCATTGCAGGCATACGTTTTAATTTTTTTAATATCGAATTGTGAACAACTCCCTATAGTTGAATACGGATTCGCATGAAAGTATCCATTTAACGTAACATTTTTAACACACACATTTGTTGGAATAGAATCCTGTCTTTTTTGTGAACAGACCATAACTGTTTGTATGTCAGAACATGTTGAAGTGGCCGCGAAAAGACCTGAACTTAACGTGTTAATACTAAGAAGTATAAGGATGATTGTTTTTAGAAAACTCATTTTAATTGCCTTGGTTCTTGCATTGTACGTAACGTTTAAGTAACAAAAAAATGCGTTGAGTTCAATGGATTAAATTTTAAAAGTGAATATTACATTAATAGTAATGGGTGGTTTATTGTTTTTGGAATTTTGATTTATCAAATTTTTTACATGATTATATTTATAAAAAAATCTGTAAACACCTTTGCGTTTCTTTTATATTTCATAAACAGGTAAGTATTATTTTACTTTGTTTCTATTTCATCTACTTAACTTTTTTGTCTGTAGGATAAATAAAATTATTCCCAAATATATATGCATCTTGTTGACGTAGGAACTCACACAGAATAAAAGCGTGCAAGAAAAAAATATCTATCAACCCTCATTTTAGGAGAATACAATGAGAAAATTGCTTTTATCTGCTGTTGCTCTTTTTGCAATATCAGCTCAAAACGCGTTTGCGATCAATTTGACGTTTCAATTTGATGTAAACAGTTCAGGTCCATCTATGTATGCATGTAATGCTGGTATTAAACACGGAACAAAATCAAAAAATGTTTGTTACGACAGAACTGATCTAACTCGCTCTTGTTCTGCAGGATGTGCTGCTGGGAACGTTATAGCTTGTTCGGTAGAAGAAGTTAAGCCTGCTAACTGCGTTTGTACTGGTGAATTCGATCCAACTGGAAACCAAGGTACATACAGAATGGATTTCCTACAAGCTACAACATATGACTGGTCAGATAATGCTGAAGCTATAAAAGAATCTACAAAAAAAGTTCATACTAAAACTGCAGATGGTAAAAAAGATTCACAAAACAATGTTATTTTTAACCAACTTTTTGGATCAGATCAAGGTCTGCAAAATTTCACTGTTAATGAAGCTTACAAATACCAAATTAAAGATATGTCTATTAACTTAGGTTCAGAACTTTACGGTGCTGAGTATTTCGTTGATATCTGTTACCGTGGACCACAAATTGATTACAAACAAGAAAACGGAACTGTTTCTGGACTTAACTTTAACTTGATTGCTAAAGCAACAGCTTTTGATATCAAGAAAAAAGACCAAACAGACGCGAACTACGATAAATATGCTGTTCTTGCTAATCTAAAAGTTAAAGCAGAAGCTAGATGTGTTGTTGAAGATGAATTCAACTACTGCCTTGCTGATATCATCCCAGGTGATAACACTGCTTGTGGAACAAATGATCCAACATACTTCGAAGCTAAAACTTTAGGAGAAAAAGGAATTAGCGCCGCTAACGTAGCACTTCTTATCAATGAAAGTTCAATTAACAATGGACTTAATATCACTCCAAGATTTTGTCAAATTCGTTACACTTTCAGAGAAGCTAACGAAACAATAAGAAAGTGGAAACTACAAAGAGCTAGAATTTGTACATACACTGAAATTACAGAACCAGGTAAGTAATAAACGGAATGCCGGGAAGAGAAAATCTTTCCGGCATTTCTCTTTTTATGTGTTTTTTATTTTTTGAGAGATGAAATGAAAAAATTAATAATTATGATTTTTATGACTATGGTGAGCACTCGTGCATTCGCATGTAGTGTTTCGAATACTAGTTATATAAATTTAGCGATTTCGACTGTTGAAGAAAAAATATTTTCTTACGATACTAAGAATGTTGATGAGAAGTTGCCTGGTGTTGTTATTTCTAATTGTAAAGAAACAGCAGCTAAGAAGCGATTTGTCATGATCACTTTTGGTCCTGATGTTATTGGTAAAAATGATTCTGATCGTGGAACTAACTTTGATAAAGAATATGTTCCAGAGAGTTGCTCAATTGAAAATAATCCATTGAATAAAATTCAATCCAATGAAAGCGTTAAATCAGTTTTTGAATCTCGTTGGAAATTTATTGATCAATGTGTTGAATTGACTGTTACTGAAATGAGTAATAAACCGTTAAGTTATCCTCTTGATCAAGAAGGCTGTAAAATAACCCGACTGACTTCCCAAACGGCCATTTTTACAGGTGGATATTGTTTTTTTAAGCCTTCTGCTGATTCTTATTATCACCTTTCTACCAATGTAAAAGAATCGTGCAAATCTATTGATGCATATAAAGAATATGGATTGAACCTTCAGGATTTTGAAGCAGGTTACAATTATTATACTTCTCTGGAGTATAAAGATGAAATAACAGACCTGTCTTCATTTGGTTCATCTAGCGTAAGATTGTCTGTGAATCCTAGGAAAGAGAGTTTTTTACCATCAGACGATTTTGGATTATTACGTCCAACTTTTCCGGGCAATTATCCTTTGAATGATGTGCATATGGGGAAGATCGAAATTAATAATAGTGGAAATAATTCTGTTATTTTTAGAACCCCTTTGATCGTCAATAATTATTGTAAATCTATTGAAAAAGATGGAATCAAGTCATCTATTTGTGATTATGCAACTCCTTACGTGGCAGATATAAAACTATTTAATAGTAAGGGTTCTCTTGAAGCGTTTTGGTATGATGGTGGAGTTGCACCTGCCCAGTGGCAAGGTATTCTAAATGGCCAGGGACAAAGGATTTCAAAAGATATTTTAAAATCTCATGCAAATTATAAAATGGAAATTCTCTTTTCAGATCCTAATTTTGAGTTCAATAATTTTAAAAAAATTATTGTTAAAAAAATTAAGGCCTTGCAAGCAAAATTTCCGTCACTGTTTGCTGGAAGTGGACTTTCAGATATTCCAGAGTTTCAAACAATAGATTCAATTCCAGATATGTTAAATGTTGGAGAAATCGGAGAAATTGGCTTTCCTGCAGAGATTGATAACCTTGATTCTCAGAGAAAGAAGTTAGGATCATATTTTTCCACGACATTGTTTCCCCCGACTTATTCAAAAGCTTGTCATCCTGAAACAGGAGCATGCCAAGCTGTTGGCGGAGAACTTGTAAAATTTATCGTAACTTTCAAAGTCAATGAAGATTATTCGATTTCCAACCTTGAAGTAGAACGAGTTTCAAAAATTCTCGGTTCATATAAAAGAAAATTAACAGCTCAGCCCGAATACGTTTGTAACTAGTTTAATAAAAATAATAAACCCTCGTAGGAGAGAAAAATGAAGAAGATTTTACTATTGGCCATGATCGCACTAAGCGCTACAGCAGCATCTTTCGCTGACGATATTGACGACATTTTCATCCCTGGTGATGGGGAGTTTAAATTTGAGCGATTTTCAAACGAAGAAATCCTTCTTTCAATCGACAGAGACGCAAAAGTTGCATGCCGTTCAAACGGCCAATGTACACTTTCATCAGTTCAAAGTGATTCAAAAGGATGGGAAGTTTCATTCAACGTTGGAGAAGGAAACAGCTCTGGAAACAGCGGAACGACTATCATCACTGGTGGTGGATACGATTCTGGAAAAAATGGCTGTGATTCTTGTGGAATTAATTGGGGAGTGACCCTTTCTTACCACAAAGGAACTTGTACTCAGCAAGTTATGGTTCCAAGATCTCTTTACTACTCAATGAACAGATACCTATATGGTTTAATGCAAGAAACTGGTGAAACTCGCAAAGGTTTTACTCCTGCTGACGAAGCCATGATCATGTTTTACTCAACTATTATGAAGCAGGCTTCATCTGGTGGATGTGGCGGCGGAAAATAATTCTTTTCCCTCAGAGAATTGATACTAAAAAAAAAGGCCACGACACGTTCGTGGCCTTTTTTATTTGTCCTTTAAAAAAATTGCGCTACAATTTTTTCATGGAAAACAAAGAATTAAAAATTACAGACACTGTTATTGGCACAGGAAAAGAAACTTCAAGAGGAGCACTCGTTATTGCTCATTATGAAGGTTTTTTAGAAGATGGAACGAAGTTTGATTCTTCCATTGATAAGGGAAAGCCTTTTCAATTTGTATTTGGAACCGGACGTGTGATTAAGGGCTGGGACCAGGGATTAGTTGGAATGAAAGTCGGTGGGAAGAGAACTTTGTTTGTTCCATCTGAGTTAGGTTACGGCGAAAGACAGATCGGTCAGTTCATTAAACCTCATTCAAATTTATTGTTTCATGTGGAATTGTTAGACGTTTTAACGAGAGATTAGGCGTTTAAAGGGCATTAATGGCCGCGCTTGTGCTTTTTTATTGTAATTTGGCACTCAGCTCTATAAGTATAACTTTTAAACCTTATAGAGACGATTCCAATGACTTTAACTTTTAAAGATTTTCTTGCCCAATCCCTTAATGCTCCAAAAAGTGAAGCAAAACAAATTGCTGAAACTATCAAATCTAATTTCAATTTAATGGAGTCTGAAGACGATGTTATGTCGATGGCCGAATTGATTGTCTTCATTTGTGGAGAATGCTCAGGTGAGTGGGAAAAGGGAAGTGATCTACTTAAGAAGTTAAAGAACAATGCACCTATAAAAGATAAAGAGCAAATGAAGAGACTAGTCGCAATTTTAAATCTTGGTAACAACCCAAATATTTCGATTGAAGAATTCTCACCTGCTGATCAAGTGATCATCTATACAAAAACAGCAGAAGCTCTTAAGAGTCTTGGTGGATTAAAAAATGCCGAGAAGTTATTAGCTAAAGCAGCAGCTCTAAAAGCTTAGTAGCAGTTTAGTAGAATGACTGGATCATTCATCCCAAACCATTTCCCTTGCCAGCATTTTGAGGTTTCGCCTTCGCAGTTCATGAAAGTTTTTTTCTGATATGTGCTGTAACATCCATTAACGGGCGAGACTTCTTTTCTTTCAGATTCCGGGCACTGTCTTGCCGGAGCATTCACTGACTTAATCAAGTTTCCGATTTCATCTACTGACTCCACTGGACCTTTGGCGATTGTTTTGTTTTTGATGATGACATCTGTGTTGGTTAAAAAAGAATTGTCCATCGACTCTTGTGGAGTGATAAATTTTAATCCCAGGCATGACCCAAGATCAGCAATCAGAGGAATCGCTCTGGTATTAACTTCTTTGATATCGTGGAAAAGACTTATTTTGGTCTTTTTTCCCTGTGAGCACAGCTCCTGCATATTATCTTTCACGTATTTTTTAAAAACATCTGGAGCTGGCATTTTAAAAGGCAGACTTGAATCGTTTGAATCGTGATTCCATCCAACGTGAGAAAAGTTATGCGCTCCAATTTGCTGGAGGGCCGGGCTCATACGGCGGTACTCTTTTAATTTTTCAGCGTAAGTACTTCCTTTAAAAACCATTTTTTTTGTTTTTTCCATTTCTTCAATTTCTTTTTGAGATGGGCTTGCTCCACGTCCATATGGGAAACGGAAAAGTTTTAAATTCTGTTTTGAGAATTTACCGTCAGTAGCATCATCTAATAATCGCACGCTTTCTCTAATCTGTTTTTCGCGCTCATTAACTGTATAACCAGCTTCTTTTGTGCCGGCGATTCTTAAGTCGTAAGCATTGTGTTCGTGGCCGTGACTGGCAACAGTGTGACCATTTTGAAGTTGACGTTTTAAAATCGCCTGACGTTCAGTGAGTCCTGGTTTATTGGCAATTAAGTTTGTCGTAGTCGTATAAAATGTGGCCTTGATATTTCTTTTATCAAGTTCTTTTAAAATGATTCCGCTGGTCTTTTCATTAGGGCCGTCATCAAAAGTTAAGTGCGTGCTGATGCCTTGGCAGTTTATGTTTTGCGATTTTAGTTCATTTAAAATTTCGTTATAAAGTGGATCGTTGTTAAGTGATGAGCATGTATTGGCGTGAGCACTTGTTATTGAGAAAAGGGCCAGTGCTGTTAGAGATAAGAAATTCAACATATTTTACTTAGGGGTAAGGGTTGATACCTCACTAGTTTAACATGGAATTAAAAAACTATTTAGAGAAAGGCCTAAATTTCTTCAGGCCTTTCAAATCATAGTATTAGTAGATATATTTTGGGCAATTAAGCAGGTAGTTCATACCTTTTGAATTTAGTTCTAAAACGAGGTCATCATCAGAGGCGATAGCTTCAGCAGTTTTTGCGCCAACAACTAGAGTTGCGCGATAGTTACCGTCAGCATTGAGTACAGACAGAGAGTATGCTTCAGTTTCTTTATTAATGTAATAACCAGGGATATCAGCATTTGGATGTTGAAATTCATTAAGTGCGATTTCTACTCTTTCTGTAACGTTATTTTTTGTGATGTCTAAGTGACATACTGGAGCAGCAAAAATTTGTGAGCTGAAAGCTAACGTAGCGATGATCATAATTGTTTTCATATCGAACTCCTTAAAGTTTATTGAGTGCAATTTACTACGCTTGCCAACATAAGAAAAATTAATTAAATATACACAAACAATTAACAATATTTATTATATATGCATACAAATGACCCTAATTTAAATCACTTACGTTATTTTTTAACTGCTGTGCAGCTAGGTAGCCATGCCAAGGCCGCAAAGTTCCATAGGGTCAGCCAGCCGGCCATTAGCTTGGCCATCAATAAACTTGAAGAGTCTTTTAATGTGACTCTGGTTATGAATTTAAAAAACCGCTTTAAGCTTACACCCGAAGGTGAGAAGCTGGTTGCCGAAGCTCCTCGTTTAATGAAGGCACTGGAAGATCTTAGGCAGAGTCTGCAGAGTGAGACGGATACAATTTCTGGAGAGCTTAATCTTGCAAGCTCTATGGGAGTGGCACCGTTTTATTTAATCAGGCCGCTTAAAGAATTCACAACAAAATATGAAGCCGTTAACTTTCACATTAATCTAGGAGATGTAAAAAATATTCTAGATCAGATTCAAAGTAATCAGTCGGAGTTGGGAATTTTTATGGAAGATGAAACGAAGATACCATTTCCTAAGAAAGTTTTAAGCGATGGACATTTTGTGGCGATTACTTCAAAAGAATCAGCAACTCTTGATTTGAATGAGAAAGTAAAAATTCTTATTACCAATGAAGCACCAGGGATTCATGAGTTCGAATCCATTTTGAAGAAAAAGATGAAGCAGGCCCGCTTTCATTATCATACGATCGAAAGTTGGGAATTAATTGTTGAGATGGCCATCAACGGATTGGGAGTGGGGATTGTTCCGGAGTTCATGCTCGAAAATATTAAAGACAAGTGTATTGTTCATTCAGAGCTCAGCGATGCAATTAAATCGATGAGCTATAAAATATCTATTATTCATAAAGGCGAACATCAATTATCTAAAGAAGCAAAACTGTTTTTAGATAGTCTGAACTAGCTTATAAACTGTTTTACTTGCTCAGCACTCATCGCACCACTTTGGCGTTTAATTTCTTTTCCATTTTTAAATAGAATGGTGCAGGGGATTCCACGAATACCATACTCCGCTGAGATCTGTTGTTCTGTTTCAGTGTTGATTTTTACGAAGACTGCTTGAGTATTTTGAATAGATGCTTTTTGGTACTCAGGAGCGTATGACCTGCATGGGCCGCACCAGCTCGCCCAGAAATCGACAACAACTAAACCTTCGGCCATGCTTAAGATCTTTTTAAAGTTCTGGGTGTTCACATCTGAGACAAACCCATGCATTGAAAGATCAGCACCGCATTTCCCACACACAGGAGATTTTTCGATCGCTTTCTCTGTGGATATTTTGTTAAGCGCATTGCATTTTGGACATTGAGAGAATGTTTTGCTCATAGTTCCTCCAGGGCCTTTCTCAATTTTACCAAAAGACGCTAGAAATACCTATAAAATTTAAAAACAATATTCTATCTTCCTAACGTTTTTGATTCTTCTGTGATTAACGAAAGGATCACTTGTTCAATGGCCATGCTCTCAAGATTTGCTCTGATAGCATGGTCATCTTTCAAAAATTAGCTAACGTCTGCTATGAGTTTTGCACCTAAAACCATCAGCCCAAAAAATGTGGCAGAGTACGCAGGGTAGATTTTCTGACCTTTTTCTTCTCCATGAACTTTGCCAGCTAAAAAGTGACCAAAAGCTCCTGAAACGCCGCCTGCGATAGCGCCAATCATTAGGTAATTCATTTTTTCATCCTGAAAAAAGTTATTAAAAGAGATTTTAGAATAAAGGAAATGCCACATGCTTTAAAGAGGGAAATTAATATTTAAGAATGAGAGATTTCGTCGGTGACTATTAGATCCCGAAAATTTGCTGTAAGAAGCATCTCCATCTTCCTAACTGCTAGAATTTTCACTATTAAGAAGCTGTGAAAATAATACAATCCTTTTGACGATCCAGATAAGCGCACGATATGAGTGGGAAAAATTGAAATAGGAGTTTTAGAAAATGAAATTAGTAGTAGCACTTGTCGCCATGGTAGCGATGTCTTCTGTATTTGCAGCTGACGTAAAAATTCAAAAAGTAAAAACAATCGGCGCTTTAAAACATAAAGTTATTTTTCAAAGTAAAGATGTAAAGGCCATTAAAAATTCTAATGTTGTTTACGGTAAAGTTGTAGCAGCATGGGGACTTCATGTTTATGAAGTGGCAAACGCATACTATACATGTAATGAACAACTTGTTTGTAAACTTTCAGAAGTTAAGAATGTAGCAATGTATGAGTCATGCACAGTAAAAAACAATAAAGCAGTTTGTAAAAATAAAATCTCTGGAGACTCAACAGTTAGCTCTGGCGATGTTTCAGTAGAAAACCCGGATGCAGTTGGATCTGAGTTTGGTGATAGAGACTCTTACGGAGAGTATGATTCAGAATTCCCGGTTCGTATTGTTGATGAATTCTCAGGTCTATTTTAATGATTAAATATCTTTTTTCTTTTTTAGTTTTAATCTCTATTCAGCTAGCGTCTGCAGAGACGCTGGTTGGAAGAGTTTTAAGTATTCACGACGGTGACACCATCACCGTTTTACTTGATAACCAAGTTAAAAAAGAAAAAATAAGACTTTTAGGAGTTGATTCACCTGAAATCGACTTTAACGGTAAAACTCAAGGTGCCGTCGCTGAAATGGCCCGCGATTATCTTAAAAAACTACTTCCCCTTAATTCTGTTATTCAAATTGATCTTCCTGATAAAGGTGGAAGAGATGTTAATGGGCGATACCTAGGTATCATTCTTTATAACGGAATGGATTTAAATCTTGAAATGCTTAAGGCCGGTATGGGCGCAGTGTATTTCATTTTTCCTTACGATAAAAAAATGGCCGTAACTTACATGAATGCTTCTGAGGAAGCTGTTATTAATGAAGTGGGTTTATTCTCACAAACATATGGCCATGAATTACTCGGTTATGTTTTTAGACAAAAAGTCAGAGGTATAGGAGGAACTAATATTGTGGCCGACTATACTACTAAAAAACTCTATTCAGCAGAGAACATGGAATTAGTGCCACATTATCACCGAGTGTTTTTCTCGAGCGAAGAGACGGCGCTTGTACACGGATTTAATTGGTAGATATTTTGATTTCATGAGTGGCATAATTATTTTATGCCAAAAAAAATAAACGCTAAATACTCCATCGTCGATTTAGAAACTACTGGTAGCAATGCTTTTGGACAAAAGATTATTGAAATCGGAATCATCAATTACGATGGTGAAAAAGTTGAAGAAGTTTTCAGCACTTTAATTAATCCAGAAAAATTGCTCAGTCACGGAATTACCATGATCACTGGAATCACGAATGAGATGATTGCAGATGCTCCCAAATTTTATCAAGTCGCTAAAAAAATTGTTGAGATGACGGAAGGGCGTATTTTTGTCGCTCACAATGTTTTTTTTGATTATCGGTTTTTACAGCGAGAGTTTCAGGACCTGGGATTTGTTTTTAAGCGGGATGTCTTCTGCACTTGTAAAACTTCCAGAAGCGTTTTTCCGGGACTTACTTCTTATTCACTACAAAACCTATCCACCGAGTTTAATTTCCCCAGAAAGGCCCCTCACCGAGCACTGTCAGACGCTGAAGATGCGCTGGAGTTATTGAAGCTGATATCAAACGTCGGCGAGATTAAAACTTTCAAAGAAGAAATGGATCACTTAATTCCTGCACAACTTAAAGACTTTGATTTTGATAATTTTCCGGAAACTCCAGGCCTTTATTTTATGTACGATAAAGATGGGGCCCTTTTATATATAGGAAAAAGTAAAAATATCCGCGGAAGATTGCGGCAGCACTTTAAGCAATTCGCCGGAATGATGAAAGAGCACCAGTTAAAAAGTCGGGTTGAGAGAGTTGAATTCATGGAGTGTTTTCATGATTTGCCGACCACTTTGCTGGAGCTTCATTATATAAAAACGCTGAGGCCTTTTTATAATCGTGCTGGCAGAAGAAAAAACTTTAAGTATGCAGTTGTCCTTAATCCATCTTCGAAATCCCATGGGCCGGGAGATGAAATAAAAGTCACGACGATCACGGATGGTGCTCCACTCGCTTATTGTTATAGTTCTAAAAGATCCGCTCAAAGAGCAAAAGAAATGATCTACGCCAAAGTTTTCGGGTTGGTTTATACCGACTTAAATTTCTCCATGCAGATTAAAAACTTTAAAAAAGTATTAGGCGAAGAGGCCTTTTATAAAAAGATTAGAGATCACTATGAAGAAAAATTGAAGATTCTTCCCGATACAATTTTTGAAAAAAGAAACTGGAGTGTGATGATTGAAGACAATTCATTGAAGAGCATTTGGGTTAAAAATATTGGAGTTATCAAAATTGAAGAAACACCTGACATGCGTATTTTATTAGTGCCTCTGCTAAAAAAGACCTTTAAGAAAATAATTAAAGACGAGCACTTTGTTTTGCAACCGTATCAATAAGCTCGTTGACATCCATAGGCTTTCTGATTTTTGTCACATTACCAGGCATGTTTTTTAGATCTTCTTTTGGACTGCCTTTAGCAGTGGCAATGATCACCGGAATTTTTGCCAGGTCATTTGGATAATCGGCCTGAAGTTTTTCCAAAACCTGAAGACCTGTCATAACTGGCATCATAAGATCGAGGATAATACAATCTGGGCGCTCATTCACATCACAAGCAATTAAGTAATCAAGGCCAATCTTTCCATTTTCAGCTGTCGATGTTTGATATCCTTCTTCACCTAAAATCTCAGCGATAAGTTCTCTGATATCAATATCGTCTTCAATGATTAATATTTTTTTAGGAGAAATGATGTTCATGGAAACCCTCAAATAATTGCAGAATGAACTTTACTATTATGATTAATGAATAACAATGAATATCATTTGACTCTGAGAGTCTCTTTAAAAGCTTAAAAGGTGCGTTAGATTGAATCTTTCTTTAGGGTGGGAGATTAAACTTTGATAATACTTAAAGCACTGTGATGAAATTCAAGTTGTTCTTTGCTGTACTGGTGCTCTTTTTTTATTGGGCAACTAAGTCTGGCCAGAGCAATGTCTGTAATTTTAAGGCAAGGGCGATCAGTGCAATGGTCACATATTGATGGAGGAGTTTGAGGATTTTCAGTCAAAATATTTTTTGATGTGAGGAAAACTCCACGAAAAGCAAACCATAATCCGTACTCGTGACTAATATCAAGTCCAATAGGTGATTGAGTGCATAGGTTTAAAAAACGTCCAAGCTTCTGTAGCGGAAGTGTATAGGAGTCGTTGGGAAATAAAATTTCACAATCATCATTTAAAAAGTCTTTTGCAAATAATTGCATCTGATGAATGGTGTAGCTATCAAAAGGGTGAAGCTGTACATCTAAGGGATGTGGAAGTTCTTCCCATAACGATTTCCCACCGTGCCCGACAAGACAAAGGGTTTTGTTTTGTTGTTCTCTAGTGAATGAAAAAAGATCCTGTGGCAGCTCGCTGACTTTGACACTTAAAAAAATGTTAAGGCCCGGGGCGTTCCACTTCATGGAGCAAAGAAGCGATCTTGCATTTCAGTTAAACCAACGTCAGCTAAAAGACCTTCAAGTTTCAGGGCCGCTTTTTTCTTGTTAGTGTCTGGATTGTATTTTGCGATGATTAATTCATTTTTCATTGAATGCTCCCATCCCACCAGCTCTGTAACTGTCACCTGATAACCATGGGCCTCAAGTTGAAGACAGCGAAGTACGTTTGTTAGTTGACTGCCAAATTCTCTCGTGTGAAGTGGATGGCGCCAGATTTCACTAAGCGAGTTAGAGTTAGGTGATTTATTTTTTCTTAAAATGGAAGCGACTTCGGCCTGGCAGCATGGAACCAGGACCATGTACTTACTCTTTTTTTGTAGACCAAATTTAATGGCATCATCTGTTGCTGTATTGCAAGCATGCAGGGCCGTTACCATATCGATGGTTTCAGGCAAGCTTGAATCGGTCATTGAAGCTTCAACTGATAAATTAAGAAAATGCATTCTTTCAAATTTACAGTCGCGTGCTAGTTGAGTGGTTTTTTTTACCAGGTCATCTCTTGTTTCAATCCCAAAAATTTTTCCATGATTTAATTCTTTAAAGAAAAGATCATACAAAATAAAACCTAAGTACGATTTTCCCGCTCCGTGATCGACAACTGAGAAGTCCTGATTATTTTCGGCCAGATTTTTTAATAGAGGCTCGATGAAATTATACAGGTGATATACTTGTTTTAGTTTTCTACGGCTGTCTTGGTTGAGCTTTTCATCGCGAGTCAGGATGTGAAGTTCTTGAAGAAGCTTAATGGATTGGTTTGGTCTTATCTCAGTCATGGGAGGGAAGATAGGCAAAAAGTGGGATTTTGTATAGAAGAAGGGTTAAAAAAGCTGTGCCCAGTGAACTTTTTTCATTGTTTACTGGGCCCGAATGAGTGTTAGTGACCTAACTTTTGAGACTTCAGCTGGAAGGGGACTTTAATCTCATCCTCGCCTACGGTGTACGAACTCCACGAATGTGGAACTTTTGCTTGAGCGCTAGAAGAAAAGAGGGCCACGGCCATAAGTCCTGCCAATAGGGCAAGACCGCCAAGGATGATTTTATCTTTTTTTAAATCGATAACTTTTGCTTTTGTTGTTGGGTGTTTCATATATCTCCTCATCATAAAATTTTTATGATTTCTAGTTTGTGTTGTCTTACTTATTATCTGCTTATTATGGGACGCGCGGTATTCGATAATATCAATGGCATCATTCGTATTATCGATTGATTAAATGAATTCATTTTTTGTTAGTTAGTATCATAGTTGTGTAATTTGCTTTATTTTAGGAAAAAATTACTGCACAGATCCCTGAGCCTCATGATTCTGAAAATCCCATCCGATGAATGGGTATGAAAAATTCAATATACCAAAGCTTATTCGTCGGTTTATTCCTTTTATTGTCTCAGACAGTGCAAGCTGCAAGCTTCCGCGACTACAGTTATCTGGACCCAGATCAAATTGTGCCAGCTAATTTACTAAGAGAGGCAGTGGCCTATTATGATGCTCATTATGACAAGATTACTAATCAGCGCGTGATGGGTGTGATCGATTACAAGCAACACAATTCAAAAGAGCGCTTTTATATTATCGATATGGAGTCAGGAAGAGTGGAAACTTATCTTACGGCCCACGGAAAAAACTCTGATCCGGACTTTGATGGTTACGCCACAAAATTTTCTAATACACCTGATTCAAATACAACATCACTCGGCTTTTTTCTGACTGCTGAAACGTACTATGGAAGCAATGGGTACTCGCTACGCTTAGATGGTTTGTCGAGCACAAATTCGAACGCAAGAAAGCGCGCGATAGTCATTCATGGAGCTGAGTACGTAAGCCCGGGGCCAAAAATTGGAAGAAGTTATGGCTGCCCGGCGGTGGAAATGCGCTATCACAAAGATCTGATTGATCAAATTAAAGGTGGATCACTGCTTTATGCTGGGCTTGGTCTTTGATTAGATTTTCTAAGAGCGATTAAGTTTCCTGCAAAACAAAGAATGATCCCCACAAATAGTTGTGGAGTGAAAACAATGTTTTCAAAGATAGAAGAAATCAGCATCGCAATCACCGGGTTGATGATGCTTGTATAGGCCGCACGGTCAGCACCAATCGTTCCCACCAGAGTCTGATAGGCCCAAAAAGCGATGACAGTTCCAAATAAGCTCAAATACCCCAATGAAAAAATAAATGAAGAAGTTGTCGGGAAAACAAAACTCTCTTTCATCACTAATCCAAAAATCAAACTAAAGGCCGCACCATAAAGCATCCCCCAGGCATTGAAAGTCATGACGGGAATTTTGAGCATGTGATTTTTGTAAGCAAACATGTTTCCGATTGAAGCAAAAAACGTAGCGATGATTCCGATGATAATCCCAATAATGGTCGCCTGATCGGCATTGAAGTTGGCAATTTCTTTCCAGAATAAACAGACCATTCCTAAAAAACCCAGGATGGCGCCGTAGATGACATTTTTAGAAATCTCTTTTTTATAAATAACTCTCATCCCCAGCATGTTGAAGTAGATGAGTGTGGAAAAAGTGACGGCCACCAGCCCTGAGCTAATGGACTGTTCCGCTATATAAGTAAGAATGTAATTTAAACAAAAGTTAAATAATCCTTGCAGTAAAAAAAAGCGGTGATTGGCCCATGGAAAGTACAGGGGCTTTTTTATGAAGATAATATTGATTAAAAACATCATCATGGCAGCAATCAGGAAGCGGTAGAAGACTCCTACAATAGCGGAAGTTGAATCAACCTGAAATTTGATGGCAAACCAGGTCGTACCCCAAATAAGTGAGCAGACAGCAAATAAAAGGGTGTTTCGAGAGTTCATTTTAATATTTTTCTCTGATAGGATATTCGACAACAATATATTAACTCAAAGGTCATTTATGTCATTACTTTTAACTTTAATTTTCTCGCTTTCAAGTCCAACGTTCGCCGATGCCACAGTTGCACCGGTTACGTTTCCGGCCGCAGGAGTTAAATCAGTAAGTGTCTCTGTACCTAAAGGAAAAATTACTATTTCTGGATCTAAGACGCAAAAAGACATCAGCGTCACAGTGACGGGGCCAAAAAAAGATGACGGAAAAAAATGTATTAAGAGTGTAGGGCTAGAAAATTCGCAGTTTTTTGTAAAAATCTCCAGCGAAAATATTCTTTTTGAAAAAGCGGATTGTGATTTTGATGTGGCAATCGTTACACCAATCAGCTCACCTTTTGATATGGACATTTCAAGCGGTAGTGCGCAAGTTGTTATTAAAGACTTAAATGGTGCGATTAATTTAAAAACAGCAACGGGTGATGTCTTTGTTTCAGGTGATGTTTTAAAAAATGTTACTGCGAAAACGGCGACAGGGGCCCTGAATTTTGCTTATAAAACTTGCAATGGCCGTTCGGATGTGGATTTTATGAGTGCGACAGGAAAGGCGACGTTAAAACTTCCTGCTAGCTGTAAAATTCGTGTAGACTATAAAAGTGCAACGGGAAAATTGTTTAACGCTATCGGAGAATCAGAAGATTACCAGGTGTTAATCAACGCCAAGAGTGCTAGTGGTGATTTTTCAGTTAATAAATATTAATAAAAAGGCCTGTCTAGGCGGAGTCTCATCCCCAAGGGAAGAGATATTGGTTAAACTTTAAAAATGAAAAGTTTGTTCACATTGGAAATAAATCAAAAAGTATTACGCGGTTGTGCTTATTATAGCATTCTTTGGGGGATTGTTATTACCCTCATACCAAGGATGATTCTTCAGGTTTTCAGTGTTGATTCTATTGAGGTTATCGAGTTCTGGCAGTTCTTTGGAATGATTGTTGGTGTCTCAGGAATTGGTTATTTTATTGCGAGTAACGATCCTGGAAGGCATTGGCCGATAGTTCTTGTCGGATTTCTAGGTAATTTGATGGGGACCTTTGTTTTTGCCAAGGCCTTGGCCATGGGCCATCTTCCGACTGCTTTTAGCACCATTTTATTGGTTAGTACGGCAATCTGGATCATTCCTTTTTATTACATCTTGCTTTCTGTTTACGACGAAAACACGATGGAAGAAAGTCCGCCAAAACAGTTTCACGATCTGATTAATTTTGTTCGTACATCCCAAAATAAAACTCTTTACGATTTATCTACAGAGCAGAATGTTTTGTTAGTTTTTGTCCGCCATTTCGGTTGTACGTTTTGTCGTGAGACCGTATCTGAAATTGCCAAAATCGAACAGGCCATCGCAGGTAGAAAACTGACACTTGTTTTTGTTCATATGAGTGATCCGTCTTATGGAGATGACTTTTTCTCAAAATACTACGATCACCCAGTTCACCATATTTCAGATCCTGGACGCAATCTCTATAAAAGCTTAAATCTAAAGCGCGGTAGTTTATACCAAGTCTTTGGACCTATGACATGGATTCGTGGCGTGTATGCGGCCATCTTTAAAGGTCATGGCCTAGGAGAGTTTGAAGGCGACAGTTTACAGTTAGGTGGATTTTTTATCCTTAAAAAAGGCCAGATTATCTTTGAACAGAAGGCCAATTCTGCCTCTCAAATGTTCCAATTGAGCACACTTCCTGAATTATAAGTCTACGTGCTACAATTATTGAAGCTTTCTCATGAAAGCATCATCAGAGGAGTATTGTAGATGTGCGGTTTTATCGTGATCGTTGGAGAATTTGATTCTCAATTTGAATCTAAGACCATTGGACCCTTTAAAAATCTCTACAATAAATTAACTCACCGAGGACCTGACGATCACAAAGTAGTCCCTTTTCCAAAGGGAGTCATTGGATTCCACCGCCTGGCCATTATGGATTTATCTCCTCAAGGGGCCCAACCATTTAAGACGGCATCGGGGAACATGGTCGTGTGTAACGGTGAAATTTACAATTATCCTCAATTAAAAACAGAATGTAGCAATCATCAATTTGTTTCACATTCAGACTGTGAAGTTTTACTCCCATTGTATGAAAGTCTGGGAATTAAAGGTCTGGTTTCAAAGCTGGATGCAGAGTACGCACTGGTGATCTGGGATGCTAAGCTTGGAAAGCTTTTGGCGGCCCGTGATCCAATGGGGATTCGTCCATTGTTTTACGGAAAAACAAAAGAAGGGGAGATCGCTTTTGCATCCGAAGTGAAAGCACTTCACGATGTATGCAGTGACATCAAACCTTTTCCACCGGGGCATTATTACGATGGTGAAAAAATCATTTCTTATCTTGATCTCTCAGCAGTAGAAAAATTTCATAACGATTCAATGAGCGATGTTTTAAAAGGCATCAATAAGCGCTTGCGTGCAGCCGTTGATAAACGTTTGCAGTCAGATGCAGAGATTGGATTTTTATTAAGTGGTGGGCTCGATTCAAGTCTAGTGTGCGCTCTGGCGCAAAAAATGAGCAAAAAACCGATCAGAACTTTTTCTATTGGAATGACTGACGATGCGATTGATTCAAAATACGCAAAAGATGTCGCCGACTATATCGGTGCCGATCACACCAATGTTTCAATGACGGTTGAAGATGTTATCAAGGCCATCAGACCGGTCATTTATCATTTGGAAACATGGGACATTACGACAGTCAGAGCGTCGATTGGAATGTATCTGGTGTGCAAACACATTGGAGAAAAAACCAACATAAAAGTTTTATTAAGTGGTGAAGTCAGCGATGAATTATTTGGTTACAAGTACACTGACTTTGCTCCGGATGCTTCTGAGTTTCAAAAAGAAGCGGCCAAAAGAATTAAAGAATTGTATATCTATGATGTCCTTCGCGCCGACAGATGCATTTCTGCTCACTCATTAGAAGCACGTGTGCCTTTTTCAGATCAGGAGTTTGTGTCTTACGTAATGGCCATTGACCCTAAACTAAAAATGAATACCTATAACATGGGGAAGTTTCTTTTGAGAGAAGCTTTTAAAGCAGAAGATGCTCAGGAAAAACTTCTGCCAGATCACATCCTCTGGCGCGATAAAGCGGCCTTCTCAGACGCCGTAGGTCATAGCATGGTTGATGAGCTTAAGGCCTTTGCTGAGAAAAAATACAGCGACGATGATCTAAAAAATGCTCATCTAAAATATCCGTACAAAACACCATTCACTAAAGAATCTTTAATGTATCGTGAAATTTTTGAGGAGTTTTATCCTGGAAGGGCCGAGTTGATTCTGGATTTCTGGATGCCCAATCAGACATGGGACAATTGCAAAGTCACGGACCCAAGTGCCCGTGTTTTACCTAATTATGGTGCCAGTGGAAAATAAACCTTACATTACTATTTTTGAAAATGAACACTTCATTGTGGTCGATAAAGCTCCTATGATTCTGAGTGTCCCAGGACGTCAGGGCGAGGAAGATGGTCGTCCAGTTCTAGGAAGAATTCTGGAAGCTGATTTGGGGATCACTCTTTATCCAGTCCATCGCCTTGATTTTGAAGTACAAGGTCTGATCATGTTTGCTAAAACTCCCGCTGCTCATAAAGCAGGCAATGCCTGGTTCGAAAAAAAAGAAGTTTTTAAATCCTACACCGCTTTATCTAAACCGCTTCCTGAGGCGGCCCAGGAGAGTTTCAAAATAGGCGAGCCTTACATTTGGAAAGCAAAACTTTTACGTGGAAAGAAGCGCGCTTACATCTCTCCTCATGGCAAAGACAGCATCACTCATGCTTGTTTAGTAAAAATTGAAAATGGCATTTATCATTGGGAACTAAACCCGGTAACGGGGCGTTCTCATCAGCTTCGTTTTGAACTCTTCAGGCATCATCACCCGATTATTGGCGATGAACTTTACTCTTCGGATTCACCTTTTAGCGGCCCGGGGATTGCTCTTCGAGCTTTTAAAATTGATTTCACCAACACCAAAAATTCTAAAAATTTTTCCCTACCAGACATTTTAGAAATCAGACAATTTTAATTTTGAAAAAATTATTGCCAGTGTGTTTACGAAAAAATTATACTGACAATATCAATAACAAAGTCTTTTTTTTACTATGAGGGTGAAAAATGGTCGTAGCACGTTTTAAAGCAGCTCTATTATCTGTATTAGTCTTCACATGTCTTGAAGCTGGTGCAAGCATTAATCCAAAAGCAATGAATGCTCAAAGTAATAACCAACTGGTTAACTTGAACCTACAAATTAAATCTAGAAATAAAATGGTTAAATCTGAATTGATGATGCCGTTTTACCAAACAGCTGAACTTGAAAGAAAGATCGGCGATAAAAACATCCTGATCGAAATCAATCCACGTCGTGGAAAAAATGCCGATGAGATCGCTCTTGATATGAAGTTCTACAGAGCTTCTGGCACAAAAGCTTTCTATAAAAAAGAAATCATCGCTAAGCTTAACGAGAACTCTAGTATCAGCTTCCGCGGAATGTCTCTTAAAGTTAAACCAGTTCTAAACTAGTTTACTTAATGAGAGTGTAGATCTCTTTAATAAACGGAATCAGCTCAATTGAAATTAAAGCGATAATGATAATTTCAAGAAGATGACTTCTTCTTGAAGTTATGTTGTCGAGTAATAATTTACAAAGCTCGGCCATGTTATCAAGTTTATTGTCGATTGATCCTTGCCAGTCAGAAAACCTGAATTTATTTGAGGCCATTCTAAAAACTGTCGAGTGATATAGATCACCAATAACTTTTAGAGAATTCTCAACGCTTTCTACAATCTCTGCAATCTCAATATATCTTTGTCCTGCTTCAAGTGCCAGGTCGGTGTAGCGAGATGAGAAAATATTCATTTCTTTAAGTTCAACTGCCGAGTAAATGTCTTTTAATTTTTTATCTAATAAATCATCGTAATAACGCATTTCCAGCAACTGGTTCAATGCGAACTCAATGACGTCAGGAATATCCATCGAACCTGTTGGCTCAATGATAAGTGCTGAGTTCCAGTCGATGACGGCCATATCATTTTTGTAGTACTGCAGTTTAGTTGAGTAGATACGCTCTTTGATTTGTGGAGCGAGCAGGTCTTTTTCTTCATTTAAAATAAGGGCCGCAATATCTTCTTCCTGTAGGATCAAAGATGCATCGCTATACTCTCTACTGAAGCTTTCAATGAAGTAGAGGATGTAATCTTCATTGACTTCCCACTCATTGATTTTTGCCATTGAATCTTTTATTTGATTGGTTAATTCACGGGCCTTACCTCTGGCGTAGACATCGAGGATTTCATAATTTTGAATTTTGTCTGAGAGTTCGCGGAGTCCATCAATCGTTGTTCCTTCGGGAATAGGAAAATCAAAAGTGAGTGAGAGCGCTCCGAATTCCCAGATCTTTGCACTGACCTCAGGATTAAACATCACTGATTGATCTGTATAAGAGTAGTTTCCCAGCGAAAGTCTGAGTGGATCGTTAGATACAATCACGGCCTGCTGATTGATTTTTTTCAGACGAAATTTTGCTCTTTCTGTCGTCTCTTGTTGAAGGATTTTTTCTGCTTTTTCAAGGTCGATTTCTTCACCGATATCGTATACGCGGTAAACTAAAATTCGGCCTTTTTTAATTGTATTTTGACTCATGAAATCTATTCTAACATACTTAGATTATTTAGGAATGTAGGCATAGTTTTTCTAAGTTGCACGTGTTATAAAGGGGGGATTGTTAAAGCTTTGTAAGACCTAAGATACCCTTGTCTTTTAGACAGGTAAAAGCTTTGGAGAGCTCATGATTACTGATCGAATTAATGCCTTGATTGCCGACTTTAAGCGCTTCAATGACTGGGAAGAGCGCTATAAACACCTTATCGATTTAGGCAAGAATATGCCGGCCATGGAAGAGAGCAATAGAATACCCGCAAATATTGTCAAAGGATGCCAGTCACAGGTTTGGCTGCATGCTGATTTAAATGACGATGGAAAAATTTATTTCCAGGCCGATAGTGATGCCTCAATTGTAAAAGGGATCATCGCTCTTTTAGTAGGAGTTTATACAGGTTCAACTCCGGATGAGATCTTAACGACAAAACCAACATTTCTTGAAGACATCGGACTGCGCGAGCATCTTTCAATGTCCAGAGCAAATGGACTCAATTCAATGATGAAACAAATTTCTTTCTTTGCCATGGCCTATAAAGCGAAACTTGCCATGCAAAAAGCATAACTAGGAAAAATCTATGTTAAATATCAGCCGCCCAAGAAGAAACAGAAAATCAGATGCCATCAGACGTCTGGTACGCGAAACACATTTGTCTCCAAGTGATTTGATTGCACCTCTTTTTGTAAAAGAAGGAACAAACCTTAGAGAAGAAATTAAAACGATGCCGGGAGTTTACCGCTTTTCAGTTGATGAGCTGGTAAAAGAATGCCGTGAGCTTTATGACCTGGGTGTTCCTTGTGTTTCATTGTTTCCAGCTATCGAAGAAAAATTAAAAGACACTAGAGCTAGTGAAGCCTATAACCCGAATGGACTTTATCAACGTGCCATCAAGGAAGTGAAGAATGCTCTTCCTGATTTAATGGTCATGACTGATGTGGCCCTTGATCCTTATTCAAGTGATGGTCACGATGGACTGGTTGATCAAAAAACTGGCGAGATTTTAAACGATGTCACGCTGGAAGTTTTAGCGAAGATGTCTATTGTTCAGGCCAAATCAGGTGCAGATATCATTGGGCCTTCAGACATGATGGATGGCCGTATTGGTTACATCAGAGACGCTCTTGATGAAGAGAATTTAACCAACGTAACGATTATGTCTTATGCTGCTAAATACGCCTCTGCTTATTATGGACCGTTCAGAGACGCTTTAGGATCTGCTCCAAAAAAGGGCGATAAAAAAACGTATCAAATGGATTATGCTAACGTGAGAGAAGCTCTTCGCGAAGCTTACCTGGATGAATCAGAGGGAGCAGATATCCTGATGGTAAAACCGGGACTACCTTACTTAGACGTTATTAAAACTCTAAGAGACAATACAACTCTTCCTCTAGCTGCTTATAACGTTAGTGGTGAGTACGCGATGGTGAAAGCTGCAGCGTCGATGGGAATGTTAGATGAGGAAAAGGCGATGATAGAAATGTTGTGGGCCTTTAAGAGAGCAGGCTCTGACATGATCCTTACGTATTTTGCTAAAGACGCTGCCAGAGTTTTACATCGTTAATTAAGTTTTATAGTCCAGGGACTTTGTTGATTCTCATAACTTTTTCGTAAGTGTTTAAGTAAGAGTCACCAAGTCTTCTGGATTCAAGACATTCTTTATCTGGGTTGTAGATAAAGTCATCTGCACCTTGAATTAAAATCCCTTCTACCTGGCCATTTTTTAGATTGAATACCGGTGAACCAGAGTTCCCACCGTATGAATCAAGATTGGCCGTAAAATAATGAGAGCGTTTTTTTAGTGACCTTAACTTGTTTTCTCTTTCAAGTTCATTCATGCGGCTAACGATGGCCCCATCAGTGGCCTTCATTGGTAGTCCCATCGGGTGCCCAATAACGACAAGAGGAGTGTTAGTCATAACACGTCCAAATTTTCTTGTTTTAAGTGGAACATATCCTGTCACTTTACGATCAAGTTCAATAACAGCGTAGTCGCTGACTTCTTCATCATTATAAACGTATCTTTGTGTTGTAATGCTCTTGCAAGAATAAACCTGAGACTTCGTAAGCTCTGTCACTCCTTCTTTGAATCCAAATACCCACTGTTGTTCTGCGCACTCTCTAGCGTTGATCATACAGTGCCCGGCCGTCACAAGAGTAGTAGGGCCTACTAAAAATCCTGAACAAGTTCCCAATGAAACCTGCTCAACAAAACGCTCGTCTTTACAGATTTGTGGCATAGCATTTTCAAGAGCGACATTAGGAAATAAAATTCTATTTGAATCGTTTCTATCGACCGTCAGGCGTCTCTTGGCCACCTTAATGGCAATTGATCCTGCTTTATCGCGGAAGTCTTGTGAGTAATAATCGTCGAGCTCTACGCGATTGTCTTTTCCGTAGATCAAATCTCCCGGGAAAAGTGGCACGTGCTGATATGCCTGAGTAGCACTAGTCATACTTAAAAATAGAGACAGAGCCCCCAATGATCTTGTTAAAGATCTCCCCATAAAAGCCCCCCGGCCTTAAAAACTTAGATAGTAATTTTTAGATCGTACCCACGACGCATTCATACATTTTCGCAATACGGCTCGGCAAGGAAGATTGTAGGAGAGGGAAAAACTTACATGGAGAAAACGCCCGTTTAAGGTCTCGGGCGTTTGATTGAATTTTATTAAGATCTTAGAACCAGAACGAAACACTTGAAGCTAGTTTAAAGGCCTCTTTATTGGCATTTCTAACGTCTCTAATGAACACCAGGTCCTTTACACCGTTTCTTTGTGAAGTCTTCTTTTCATATAGACCACCAACAGTGATTTGAGCTGATTTATTCAGCTTGTACTTTACCGCAGACTCCAGTTTATAAACGAAGACTTTGTAAGTAGCGCCGCTTTTTTCTGCTTGTTGAGATGTTGGAGAGTAAGTAATTCCGTCTTCTGAGAAGGCCGAATATGTGTGTTGAAGGTCTTTTACGTATAGGGCCTCAACGTTTTCTACTAAGCTCCATTTTTGATCTAGGAAATACTCCATACCCACCTGAGCGAAGTATTCTGTTTTCGCTTTTGTTGTATAGCTATCGTATGGAAGTCTTGAAGAAAATCCGTAAAGAGTGTCAACCCAGATTTCCATCGTGCTGCTTTCATAGTTGGCCCCGATGTCGAAAGCGTAGTTCGTTTTTCCGCCACCCAATCTGTTTTTGTAATAAAGTTGTCCGAATGTGAATTTCCATGAGTCAGTAGCAAAAAGCTCTAGCTTGTTAGCAAGACCGATTTGTTTGCTGGTATTGAAAGCTGTGACTTCTTCCATTTTGTAACCAGTGATTTGCTTAGCTGTATTAGAGCCACTTGTAACGTAGACAACCTTTCCGCTTGAGTCTTGGGCCATTTCAGTACTGTCACCCCAGATTGTGAACTGGTCAATGAAGCCCAGTGAGCGTCCACCGTAAGAAGCAGCTAAAAAAGCTTTTCTGCTGACTTTTCTGTATCCGTTTTCTGTACCGATAACAGTACCGCCGTCCTGGTATGAGTTTTCAACTGCACCCCAGTGAAGATTTTGGAAACGAACAACACCCTTACCAAGAGAAATTCTCATGTTTGGGATACCTTTGTAGGTCGCGTAAGCTTCTTCAAAAATGTTGTTTTCTTTGTCTAGTTTTCCATCGAGATCAAGTTTAATCGCAGCAGTCATATCGTCTTGCTCAGCGAAGATTTTTAAATCCAAAACTCCGATCCCCATGACGGCACCAGCTTTTTGGCCTTGAACTTTTTCGTAATTAAGAGCGTCGAGTGCGATAAATCCGCGAACAGAAGTATCAAGTGAAAATGCAGTAAGTGGCAATAGACAAGACACAGTTGTAAGTGCAAGAACTAACTTCTTCATGGATCCCCCGGGTCATCTTTTTAGATGGGGGGAGTAATATCACTTCTGTTGTTCTTTTTCTATACACTTTTCGACTTCATCGAAATAAGCGTGGTATTCGCCCTTAACTTTGCAACCTTCTGAGGCCACGTAACGTTCTGGAACCCCTGGTTCCTGGTGCGAACATGACACCATTATCGATCCGAGTGTAAGAATTAAGCCTAATGTGATGACAGAATTTTTCATATCATTCTCCTTACTCATTAGTTTACTCCTGAACCTGGTTGTGGAGAAGATAAGAATAGTTGCCTAGTTGGATTTATAATAAATGTCTAAATTGATTGAATTACTAGGATAAGGAAAGAAAATTTTCAAGTCCGTGGAATTCATTAGGGCGCTGTCTGGCCAGAAAAGAGAGGGCAACTAAAACGCTTGGGTGCTCAAAACTCGAGCTGATAATTCCGCGATTGTCCTGATGAAATCTTAACCAAGAAAAAACAGGACTAATTCCAATTAAGGAAGGTTTGATAACGGCCGGGAATATTAAATCTTCAGAAGCTATGTAATTTTTATACGATTCATCGATGGCAATCGTGAGATGAGATCTTTTTTTGAATAAAAAAGTGTCGTAGAAATTTTTAAAAGGCTCTTCGATATAATCTATTTTTGCAAATGCCTCTGGGTGTATGCTCTTTTTTAATGTTTGTTCAAAAGCAATAAGTTCATCAAGTTCAAATCTCTTATTTCCGTCTAAACGATAAATCATTTCAGGATTTAATTGATATAGTTCATTGATAACCTGAATCGTTTTGTGCACATTTTCAGGATTGATTTTTATTTTAATGCAGTCGGCGTCCAGGTAAAACTGAGTCCCATCGTGGTCATTGTAAAGCAGGTTGATAGCAATCGCATCGTGAGAAAAAAGATGCGGGTGAGTTTTTTGAAGCATTCCAAGTAAGATGGCCTCAATGTTAAACAGGCATTCTTCTTTGATAGAGTCTAAAAAAGTATCGTGAGCACTTACAAGGTTAAAGAATTTTACACTGAAATCAATACTCTTAAAATCCAGATCGTAATTTGAGAAAAAGTGTTTCACTTTTAAGTTGAGTTCTTCAAGTGTGGCCTGGTGAAGACCTGGAAGAACTGAGAGATAATAATCCACTTCGAGAACACGCACCTTTAAAAATCGGTTGTGATCTATAGTTAAACCTCTTACCGGAACTGGTGAGCGGTAAGCAAGTGTGGTGAAGGATGTCTCGATGTTGATCATAATGTGAAACTTAAAATCATTCCTACTGATACAAAAAAGCAGTAGAGAAGATTGTATTGGGCCGTTCTTGCAAGAGCATTATTTAACTTTGAATCAATCGGGTGAAACAAAATTTGCAGCCATGTCTTATGAAAGAAAAATGGCAGAATGATCACAGGGAAAAGCCATTTAAACTGGTAAGCGACCATGACATATAAACAAACAGCTATAGATAAAATAATCGTCGTCATGCAAAGGTAACGTTGAAATTTTTCACCAAAACGCACGGCCAGAGTTCTTTTGTTGGTATCCGTATCTGAAGCGATATCGCGCAAGTTGTTTACGGCAAGGATGCAGGCAGAAATAAAACCAGGTCCCATACCAAGAATTAAAGCGAGTTTGGAAACGCTGTGAGTTTGTAAAAAAGTTGTTCCTACAACGGCGATTACTCCAAAAAAAATGAAGGCCGCAATTTCTCCTAGGCCATTATATGAAAGTGGAAAAGGTCCACCGGTATAACCATAAGCAAAGTAAAGTGACAGGAGACCAATCACCATAATGAAAGGGCCGCCCACAACCATCAGGTAGATTCCTAAAACAAAAGCGACTACTAAAGAAATGATCAAAGCATTTTTCATGGATGTCAGCGAGATAAGTCCTGAGCTCGTCACTCTTGTTGGTCCCAAACGAGTTTCGTTATCAACACCTCTAAGAGCATCGAGATAGTCGTTGGCAAGGTTGCTGGCAATTTGTAGCACTAGCGCACAAAGGGCCGTTAAAATGGCGATAAGAACGTTGATGTGTCGTATTTCAACATAAGCAACAGCAAGACCTAAGACAATAGGGGCCTGTGAGGCCAGGAGAGTTTTAGGGCGAATTGCGAGCATCCAGTTTTTCATATATGGGTATCTTTCTCTTCTATAGTTTAATCGTTCTTAACTGGTCATAAACCGCTTTGTTTGTATCGTGATCAAAAACCACTTCCATTATAGAGTGGTGATTTTTGTTTTGCATCTTTTTAAATTCTTCCTGGAAATCCTGGTTGTTTGTCACTTGAACATAGTCGATTCCAAAACTCTCGGCAGTCTTTCTAAAGTTTTGTCCGTGTGGGCTTGAAATGTAATCCAGCACTGTTTTTTCTTTGTGAATCGGCAGAAGTGTAAAAATCCCACCTCCATCGTTATTGACCAGAATAATTTTCAAAGGAGTTTTCATGTCTTTTAAAAAATAAAGTGAGTTCAGATCGTGAATGAAAGAGACGTCACCTACAATTAAGTAAGCTTCTTTTTTAGACCCATCAATAAGGCCACAAGCAGAGGCGATAAAACCTTCAATGCCGCTGACTCCACGGTTGGTTGCCACTACGACATGTTTTTTATTTGTGTAAGAAACATAAGCATCAAAAGTACGCACGACAGTTGAGTTACCAATATAGAGCATTGAATAATCATTGATATGATCAATAATAGTTTTACTGATGCTTGGGTAACTTAGAGGGCCGTCATCGATGAACTTAATTTTGTATTTTGAAGAGGCCTCAAAATTAAGTGGCAGTGTTTTTTTAGGAAGTTTAATCCCGTCAAAGTGACCCATGATCGATTCAAGAGTCGAATTGATATGGGCATTCAGTCTGATTTTTGTATGGTGAGAAGGGTCTTCTTTTTCCATGTTTAAATTAAGTGTGATCAGATTGATCTGAGGCACTTTCTTTAAAAATGAATAGTAATGTTTAGATGTTAATCGACCACCGATATGAAAAACTGTTTCAGGAGGATTTTTAATAAGTTCTGCCTGAACTTCAGGGTGATCAAAAGTCGGGATCGTGTCGTCGCTTAAATTAAAAGCGTATTTTAGTGAACTTGAAACATCAAAGTAAGTCGGCCAGTTAAGAAGTTTGGCAAATTCTTCAACTAATGCCGTCGATTCATGGGGTGCAAGACTT
>JBEIPV010000047.1:0-22346 GCA_040376855.1 Bacteriovorax sp. | reverse complement strand
TGCAATTATTCAAAATATGAAAAATGCAAATCAATCGCAAACAAAACTTCCCGTCACTGTCCTTTCAGGCTTTTTAGGAGCTGGAAAGACCACCCTTTTAAACCACATACTAAGCTCGGATCACGGTCTAAAAATCGCCGTTATCGTCAATGACATGAGCGAAGTTAACATTGATGCTGGCATCATCAGAACTGAAGAAAAACTGGTGGAAATGAGCAATGGCTGCATCTGCTGCACCCTTCGTGAAGACCTGTTAGTCGAAATAAAAAAGCTCGCAGAAGAACAAAAGTTCGACTACCTGGTCATCGAATCGACGGGAATTTCAGAACCCATCCCGGTTGCTGAAACTTTTACTTTTGAAGATGAATCTGGGGTTTCCCTGTCTCAATTTGCGAAGCTCGACACGATGGTGACAGTGGTTGATGGATTCAACTTTTATAGAGATTACATGGAAGCTGTAGAGCTAAAAGATCGTCAGATGGAGCTTGGCCCAGAGGACGAAAGAACTATTACAGACCTTTTAATTTCCCAAATTGAGTTTGCCAATATTTTGATCATGAACAAAATGGATCTGGTAACCAATGAAGAAAAAACGCGCTTAATGGGAATCCTGAGAAAGCTTAATCCCAAGGCAAAAATCATTGAATCAAAGAAATCACAGATTGATGTGAAAGAAATTTTAAATACAGAAAGTTTTAATTTTGAAGAGGCCATGAACAATCCTGGCTGGATGCTTGAGCTGCGTGGACATGAAACAAAAGAAACAGAAGAGTATGGAATTTCCAGTTTCGTTTTTAGAGAGCAGCGCCCTTTTCACCCTGAAAGACTATGGAAAGTTTTAACCGCACTCCCTGGAGAAGTTGTCAGAAGCAAAGGATTTTTCTGGGTGGCCACTATGCCTGCCGTTGTCGCCCTTTGGTCACAGGCCGGAAGAACAAGCACACTTGAGGCCCGTGGCCAGTGGCTTGCTTCAATGGACATGAGTGAATGGGAACTCGACGCTGAAGAATTAGAGGCCGTCAAAAAAGGCTGGCATAAAGATTTTGGAGACAGAGTTCAGGAAATCGTTTTCATTGGACAAAAGTTCTTAAACAGCAACATAAAATCTGACATCGAAGGCATGTTTCAAGCGGCGCTTTTAACGGATGATGAGCTCGCTTTAGGAAAAGAATACTGGTCTGCAAATTTTAAAGACGCCGTCATCAATCAATATATAACCACTAATCCCGACGCCATCACTAATTGAAATGCCCGTAACATTTTGATTAGAGAATCTTGGGCCATGTAATAACCCACATGGCCCCCTTTAGATGGTGACAAATAATGCCTAATCCTCCATATATGAGTCTATGGAAAATCTCTCATCATTTTATCTTATTTACCCTTTAGGTTTAACTGAACTTGGTCTTTTAGAATTAAAAGAGAAGTGGGCCATTCATTTTGAACAGGAACCGCTGGAGATTTTATCAGTCGATGAAGGTGGGATTCTTATTTCAGTAAAAACGATTCAAGGTTTTGCCCTTAATCACATTCTTCGCTCTCCGACTCGCATCCTTCTGCGTTTTGCAGAATTTAAGGCCCGCGACTTTCCCAAATTATTTAAAAAAGTTTCAAAACTTCCTTGGAAAAATTTAATGATTGGTGCCACTCCAGAAATTGAAGTGAGCAGCACAAATTCAAAACTTTTTGATTCAAGAAAAGTCGTAAAGGCCATTCAAGATGGGATTTTAGAATACTACCGCATGCAACCGGTGAAGAAAAAATACCTGGATCATTTTGAAGCTAATAAAAAATCGGAAGATCTTCCACAAATTTACTACCGTGCTGTAGACGATGTGATCACACTAAGTCTTGATACCACAGGAGAAATTCTGCATAAACGTGGAGAAAAAATCTTCACTGGTCTTGCTCCGATCAGAGAAAGCCTGGCGACATTGCTGCTTTCTGCTTTGACTCACGACCTGACACCGGCCGATTATACGTTAATTGATCCAATGTCTGGTTCAGGGACTTTCTTAATTGAAGCTCATGATGCTTACAAAATAAATTTTGACCGCAGTTTTTCATATCAGCACACTCCGCTTTGGATTGATTATGTAGCGAAAAAAGCTTTTGCTGAAAGTTTCAAATCGAAAGCTAATCCGAAATTTTCAAAATACCAGGGATTTGAGCTCAATGATGATGTGATTGCTTTAGCTAAGAAAAATACGAAAGGTAAAGAGATTACGATTTCTAAAGGCGATATCTTCTCAAAAGATAATGAGATGCTGGGAAATAATATTGTCATTATCAACCCACCATATGGCCTGCGTGTTGGTGAAAAGAGCAATATCAACTTAGCTTTTTACAAAGACATTATTGAAAGTGTACGCCGCAAGTATGCGCCTGTCAGAATCGGGATTATTATTCCTGAAGAGTATCACTACTCGCCGAAAAAAGATGAAGGTCTTCACAGACTACCATTTAAAAATGGTGGACTTCCTGTGGTCTTCCACGTCCTTAATTACTAAAGATCGATGTGTTCAAACACCAGGCTTAGTTTAGCACCATCACTTACGTTTTCAATTTTCAATTTCGACGAATGAATTTCACAAATCTTATTCATAATAACGGCCCCAAGACCAACTGAAATTTTTCCTTCGGTATTTTCATTAAGTCTTCTGGTCGCTCGTTTTTTTCCAAATGTTTCTATATCTTCCGAAGTTAAACCATTCCCGTCATTGAAGATTTCAATCGTTAGCTGTAAGTCACTTGGTTTTTTAATCACTTTTACCGAGACTGTAGATTCAGCATTGTCGACAGCATTTGAGAGTGCATTTTTCATCAGGCGCTGAAATAAATGCTGATCGGCCTTTACGAAATAAAAATCGTCATAGACGAAATTGATTTTAATATTTTTCTTAGTCTCACTTAAAACCTGGACTTCGTGCTGGATAATATCGCATACATCAACCGTTGCAAATTTACCACGGTACTTAATATCGTGAACGCCAGAGAGAAAAAGCAAATCTTCTACTAAATGATGAAAGTATTCTACTTCTTTAATAGACAGCTGCAGATTTTCTTCACGCAGCTCTTTGCTCATTTTGTCGCCTTGGTATAAAAGGCTTTCAAGTAAACTCTTCATTGAGGCCACTGGAGTTCTTAAATCGTGAGCAAGCTCCTGAAGAAGTTTTCTTCTTAGATTATCAATGTCACGCAGATCGACGACCAGTTTTTCGATCTCTTCGGCCATCTGGTTAAATTCCAGCATGAGTTCACTGGCCTCATCAATTTTGGTAATGGGGAATCGCGCTTTCAAGTCTCCCATTTTAAGAGCACGTAATACTTCTCCGGCCTTTTGTGCCTGACGTTTTAAGAAGTATAAAACAAGAAGGGCCGAAGCGGTGATAACAAATAAAATAATCACAAACGTTAAGATCAGAGGAAGCATAAACATCGGAAGTGGTCTACCCAGTCTATCTCTTCTGCCGTCGGCCGGAATCATTCCTCCATTACCATCACGAGAATGATCAGGTCTCATTTCAGGTGGAGGCCCAGGAGGATTAAAGCGAAATACAATAAAGCGTTTATCATCAAATTTATACACTTGATCCTTGAACATTTTAAAATCTGAGACTTTCCCCGGTAGGGCCAGGTATTCACCTACTTTTCCCGGCAATGGAAACTTCGCTTCTTTTGCAGTGATAACGGAAACATTCATTGGTGGACGGCGAGGACCAGGACCTCTTTCTTCAAAAGGAACTTTGGTAAAGTTGTTATACTCTTGAACGATTTCTTCAATCGACATATCGGTTTTTCTATCAAGTAGTTCTATCGTTCTTAAAGCTTCGGGAATAAAATGATTTTCAATTCTCTTTTCCTGAGAATTTAAAATTAAGTGGGTCCCAAAAAATCCCAGAGTCACGGCCACCGCACTAATGACAAATGAAGCTAAGATAAATTTTAACAATAGTTTTTTATTTTGATTGATCATACCGACTCATTAACTTCCAGTTTATAACCAACTCCATAGACGGATTTGATTTGAATTTGAGTGACATTGTGACTCTTAAGCTGCTTTCTAATATGACTGATATGCGAGTCGATGGTGCGGTCAAAGATTTCATTTCCTTTTCCAAGAAATTCCATCAAACGGTCTCTAGTGATAATTTTTTCGGCATTTAATGACAGGCAATAGAGAATCTGGATTTCTGTATTGTTTAAATCAATCGTCATGTCATTAAATTTGACTTCTCTGGTGTCCAGATCAATTTTCAAGTCTCGATAAACTGAACTAGATTTTGAACCTGAGACATCGCGGGTATGAGCTTTAATTCTCGCCAATAGCTCTCTCTGGCTAAAAGGCTTTCTTAAAAAATCATTTCCACCTGCTTCAAAAGCTTTTAGAAGTGAGTCTTCATCTGTTTGTGCTGTTAAAAAGATAATAGGAACTTTGCTGAACTCTGACCTTAAAACTTTACACAAGCTGATGCCGTTTCCATCAGGCAGACCGATATCAAGCAGAATGCATTGGAACTCATTGCTTTCAACCAGCGCATGAGTATCGTTTACATTTTTACTCCACATCACTGTCAGGCCTTCAAGCTCCAGCGTGTTTTTTATACTTTTTCCTAAGATTGGATCATCTTCGACTAATAAGACCAGCATATCTAGTACCCCATGAATGAATATTGCAAGCAAGATGGAGTTACTATTATATCCATAATCCAATTATGGGCCATAAAGTCTTTTTCATCACTAACCCCATGAAAAACTTCTTGGGATTATTATGATCTATGAATATTGAAAGATTATGGAAGCCTTTAAGTCACCTAACCTAAGGGGTTTTTAGAGACTTTCCAGCTTCATCTGATCCAGATGTCGATAATAAGTAAACCTGAGTTTTTGCAACCACTCCACTGATAAATGGAATTAAAACGATTTCATTCGTTGATGCCTGAGTCTTTGCCACTTTACTTGTATTCAAAAGAGACTTCAGTCCGATTGTTTTTGTCTTTCCTTCAGGAGTGACTAATTGGATTTCATCTCCCAGCTTAATGCTTAGAGTTTTTGATTTCACGACTAAAGCAATCTGCTGGTCTCTTTCAACATCGACGATTTCACCGATATAGTTGTCATCGAGTCTTTGGATTCTTTTGTTTTTTAATTTTGTAAATAAAACATCAGTCTTGTTGATGTTATAAAAACCTTTAATCATCGGACGAGCATGGTTGGCCCTAATGTCACTCACGCTCTCATGAGCGATTGTTCCCATGTAAAGATCCATCATCTTATCTAAATGCTTAAAGCTCTCATCAAAGCGCAAATCAAATCTTACGGCAGCAAGCTTGAGCGATTTCAATTCTTCTAAATGGTCCAGCAGGTATAGGTCTTTTACGTTGAACATAAAAGTACCGTGGCGGTTTTCAATTAAAGGGAATCCCGCGTGCGGACTCTCTTCACTTGTACCGAAAGCTTCAATGTTTTTATTGGCAAGAGTCTTTTCTATCTCTTCTTTTTTTAGTGGAGACAATAGCAGTCTTGGTGAATAGAAAAGCAGGATACGGCCATAAACCAGAACTTCTAATCCACTCTTTAATTCAGTTGCATAATTTCTAAGGTGTTCACGCGAAAGCTCATTTGATAAAACCAGGCGGTCAAGCTGCTCGCCTAAGAACTCACTCCAACGAGTCAGTCCTGCATAGTTATGATTTCCGTTTTCTAAAATCAATTGAACTTTAAGCCAAGAGTACTTTTCTTTTACAAGATTCAGCGCCCCCGGGTCTTGAACACGGATCGCTTTAAACTCATGCAGCGGTAGACGTGCAATCAGTTCTGCATTTTTTTGAAATAATGTTTCTTGAGCAAGGACATCCCATTCTAGAACGAGTGGTAATTGGAATTTTTGATTGGCAGCAATCATCACTTCCAGGTCACCTAAGCTTGTTTCGCTATAGCGAGACAGTGCAGATGTTCCTACAATGACTTCAATATTTGTTTTATCAAAATTCTTTGCAACGACTAAATCGTTAAGCGCTGTTAATTGAGCAAGGTTGTCAGCATAAGTTATAAACTTCATACCTGTGCCTCCATCATCACCCTTTTTCTGATGATGTTGAACTGCTCAGCTCCGGCCACATAAGGAACCTTTACCACACTTCCTGGTTTTGACTTTGGTACGTCAACGTCAGCAATCGTTTTAACAGTCGCAACAGTATGCGGGATCACTCTGCCTTTAAACGGCATGATCTCCAGCGTTTCACCTGGGTGAAAAGCACTTCTTACTTCCAGCAGGATGTGTTCGTTTTCTTTTACTTCAAGAATCACTCCACTCACAACGTATTCGTTTTCATCGCTTTCGCGTTGATTATAAATTGAAGACTCATCTGCGTGATGGTCTAAACTTCCAGTCGTGTAATCGCGGTGAGAGATTTTTCTTAGTTCTTCTTCCCAGCGAATTAAATCATCCGATAAGAAGTTTCCGTGTTCTTTGTAATAAGCAAGAGCTTGTGAGTAAACTTTTGAAACTGTTCCTGCGTAGTAATGGCTTTTGTTTCGCCCTTCTACTTTTAGTGAATCAATTCCAGCTTCGATGAACTCAGTTAACATTCTTATGCCTTCCAAGTCTTTTGAAGACATGAAAAATGCTTTTTTAGCTTCTTCATTTTTTTCTTTATCAAAATCAATGCTGTACTCGAAACGACATGAATGCGCGCATCCACCTCTGTTTGAGTCACGGCCTTGAGTGTAGTTTGAGATCACACAATTTCCAGAGAAGGCCATGCACATTGATCCGTGCACGAACATTTCAATTTCTAATCCTGTTTCTTGTTTGATTTTTTTTGCTTCAGCAATCGTTACTTCACGTCCTAGAACAATTCTGGTCACACCCATCTTCTTCCAAAGTTTAGCGGACTCAACGTTTAAGCAACTCGCTTGAGTTGATAAATGCACGACTAAATTAGAATGTTTTTGAATCTCAGTGATGACTCCTAAATCTGAAACAATAACGGCATCAACAGAGAGTTCCGATAGAAGAGCTAAAAACTCTGGTAGCTCTTCAAGATCTTTGTCGTGAAGAAAACTGTTAAGAACAACATAAACTAAACTTCCATGAGCGTGAGCAAACTCAACACCTTCTTTCAGTTCATGTGCAGTAAAATTATCTGAGGCCTGGCGAAGTCCAAATTTTTGTCCGCCTAAATAGACGGCGTCAGCTCCGTAGAGCACGGCGACCTTCAGCTTTTCCAAGCTTCCGGCAGGCGATAAAAGTTCTGGGGTCCAATTCTTAGTGGTCATACTTTTCCTTATTAAAAACGCTCTTTTAGATACCAAAAAATCACCTATAATCAAAGTATGTTAAAAAAGTTACTCATTATTCTTCTCCTAGGGATTGGCTCTTTAAGTGCCTACTTATATTGGGATTACTCTCATAAGCGCACCGTGATCACTCCTTACCCCTATGCATTCCTAAACAGTTTTAATCAAAAATACGCTACAGAGCACGCCAATGAGATCAAAGAAGCGGAATTCGCGAAGATACTCATTGTCGGAGACCGCATGGGAAAAACCCTGGATCCTTACCTTCAAGGACTGCAGGATCAGTTTAAAAACTCTTTTAAAACTCCTCCGACCATCTTCAACTGGAGTGCTGATAATGAAAGTCTTTTCAGGACTATTCAAAAATTAAAAGCGTTAAAAAAACTTCCTCCCATCATCGTTTATTTCGGTGCCAGCAGTGAATTAACGGAAAAGAGATTTGATGTTCGCGATAAAAAAAGCATCTTCAAAAATTTTCAGACTTACGATGATGAGCGATTAATTTCTCTTATCATCACCTTTCCGTGGCTTTCAAAAATTCTTTATCAAAATGTCCGCTATCAGGATTTGGGAGAATACAAAGAGTATAAAAGTTTACTCGCGGCCACGCAAAAATTAGATGAAAAAGAAATTGCTTTCAAACTGTTTGACTATGAAATGCGCGAATTCATCGACATGGTTAAAGATAAGAAAAGTAATTTAGTATTGATAACCACTCCGGTTAATCTGGAAATAGAGCCGCGCGAAGTGTGCGTGCATTCATCTAATGCCGAGATCATCGGTCTGCAACAAGAGATTGAAGCAGAAATTAATGAAGGTGCTTTCAAAACAGTTCTGTCAAAAGCAAGTGAACTTGCTGATGCCACTCCCTCGAATGCCAGGTCATTCTACCTTCTAGGTAAAGCGGCCCTGGGAACTGGGGACTTAAAACTGGCCCGTGAATCACTTTTAAAGGCTTCCGTTTTTGATTGTGCTAATTGGAGAGGAAGTGCTGTCTATAATGCCATCATGAAAACTCAGGCAAAAAACAGACAGATTCACGTCGTAGACTTTGAGCAATTCATCACTTCACAACTTTCAAATGAAGGGGTGTTTTTTGATGAAATCGTTCCACAGAACATGCTTTATCAAAACATGATCAAAGAACTCGGTGACATTATAAAGAAAATTTTGAGCATTAACGAATAAGGGGCCCAATATGAATCTAGAGTCAGAAGGCACTACTAAGATCTCTCTAAAAAAAGACGACATCCTTTTTCTTGCCGAAGAAAACGAAAAAGACCTCTTCGTCATCGAAAGCGGTGAAGTCATGGTCTTCGTTCAAAAAGGCTCGCAAATCATCCCTGTGGCCTATCTGGGGGCCGGAGAATACATTGGGGAACTAACCTTCTTTGATGAAGGTAAAAGAAGTGCCAGTATCATTTGCACGCAGGACTCAGAGTTCATAAAAATCTCAGTCGACCAGCTTCATCAACACTGCCCTGCCTGGATGAAAACCATTGGTATGCAGTTGACTAGAAAGATAAGAGAAGGCGATGAATTGATAAGGTCAAAAGGTATCCGTAAAAAAAATGTAGAGGGCATAAAACCCCTATCTATCGAAGAGCAAAGTTATTGTTTTAAGTTGGTCGATCTAAAAAAGCATAAAAAAACTTCATAATAATCGACTTTATCGGTGTCATAAAAACACCGAAGATGATCTAAGTGATGTAAGAAATCTTGGCACAGAACTAGCAACGTAGATATGTAAGAAGTGAAGAAATGATTTCTTCACAACGAAAGTATCGAACGACTTTACAAGGAGGTTATATGAATTCGAGGATTATCAATAAGGGCCAAAAAAATCTGAAGAAACGTCTAGCACACCTTTCAGTATGTTTGATTGCCGCCCTGACCCTGGCAAGCTGTTCTTCAACTAATTCACGTGAGATTGCTCAAGAAAAAGCAAACGATGACATTTACAAAAGTGACGTGAAAAAAATTCAAGAAGGTAATCAGGCACCACACAAGTTTCACAGTAAACGCTTTGAAAAATACAACGAATACTAAAACAAAAAAGGCCCCTTAATGGGGCCTTTTTATTTTTAAGGAAAGATTTTAATAGGTATAGGAAGAGACTCTTCTGAAATATTATTCCAAATTTCTTGCATCTCCCAGTTTTCAACGACGATGCAGCCTTGACTCCAATTTCCTTTCAAAAATCTGCTGCCAAACTTAGGGTATCCATGGATAAATATATTTCCACCTGGATCATAACCTCCTAACTCAGCTCGTTTTATATCTTCTTCATTGGGATAACTCACATGAATGGATTTATAAAATTTAGAGTTTGGATTTTTAGCATCGAGATAATATGTGCCTTCTGGCACTTTTCCATCGCCTTCTTTTACCTTAGGAAGATAGCCGCCTTTCCCAATACGAATAAAATATTCTCTGGTGACTTCACCTTCAAAATACATCAACATTTTGTGCTGTTGTTTAAAGACACGAATTTCATCAACCTGATAAGTTGAAGGTCCTGAGGCCTGGCTCAAAGTAAAAAGGGTTTGGAAAAAGATTATAAATGTCATTAGAATTTTCATTTCACATCTTTACTGTGATTTTTTGATGTTTAAAAACTCTATATACGGAGGTCGGTAATTTTTTCATACCACGATTAGCCGTGAAGGCCTGTAGACAAAAAAAACCCACATCCTAAAATGTGGGTTTTCGTTTTCAATTGCTTAGATTAGGCCTAATTCTTTTACTGCATCTCTTTCAGAACGAAGTTCATTCAATGTTACATTGAATTTTTCTGTGCTGAAATCGTTATGCTTGATTCCTTCAACGACTTGAAGTTTTCCGTTAACAGTTTTACATGGGAAAGAGAAGATAAGACCTTTATCCACTCCGTACTCTCCGTTTGAAGCCAGACACATTGAGTATGTATCACCTGCTTTCGTATCGTGAGTTAAGTGGTAGATCCCGTCAACAACAGCGTTAGCTGCTGAAGCCGCTGATGAAAGACCGCGAGCTTTAATGATCGCAGCTCCACGCTTTTGAACAGTTTCAAGGAAAGTCCCTTTTAACCATTCAGTGTCTGTGATCACTTCAGAAGCTGATTTACCGTTGATTTGTGCTGTATAGAAATCAGGGTACTGAGTTGCTGAGTGGTTACCCCAGATTGTCATGTTAGAGATTGCTGTTACATCAACACCAGCTTTTTGAGCAAGTTGAGTTTTAGCTCTGTTTTCATCAAGAGTCGTCATAGCGAAGAATCTGTCAGATGGAACGCCTTTAGCTGCGTTCATACAGATAAGAGCGTTTGTGTTACATGGGTTACCAACAACAAAAACGCGAACGTCTTTGTTAGCGTTAGCTGCGATAGCTTGACCTTGAGTTGTGAAAATTCCACCGTTGATCTTTAGAAGATCAGCGCGCTCCATTCCGTCTTTTCTTGGAACAGATCCAACCAGGATGGCCCAGTTAACATCTTTGAATCCAACTGCGTAGTCAGAAGTACATGTGATTTTTTTAAGGAGTGGGAAAGCACAATCGTCTAGTTCCATTGCTACACCTTTAAGTGCACCAATCGCCTGCTCTAGTTCGATCAGTTGAAGCTCAACTTCAGTTTCCGGCCCAAACATTTGTCCAGAAGCAATTCTAAAAAGAAGTGCATAACCAATTTGTCCTGCTGCTCCCGTCACAGCTACTTTTACGCGATTTTTTGCGCTCATAAGGTCTCCCTATAAAAAAATATTATTACGAATAAATAATGGATCTTAAAACTGACCTGCAAATGATAACTCCAACAAAAGATTTGGTAAATAAACATTTGGGCATGATGCGAATTGACTTAAATAAGTTTTTCACAATAATGAAAGAAGAATTAATGAAAGGAATTTTATGACAGAACAATCAAATAATAATGCCGGTGGAAATCCAACGGGCCCAAGTAACAATAATAATCCCAATAGAAATAGAAACAGAAGACGCAATAATAACCGTCCGCGTGATCCGAACGCTCCACCCAGAGAACCAGGACAGCCAGGGCAACAAGCTCAAGGGCAACGCCCTCAGGGTCAACCGCGCCCTCAGAACCCTAATCAAAACCGCAATCCTAACCAAAACCAAGGGCAACCTCGTCCGCAAGGTCAGAACCCAAATCAAGGGCAAGGTCAGGGGCAAAAGCGCAGACACCCTCAGCACAATAAGCCGCGTCCTCAGGGGCAGCCTCATCACCCACAAGCTCAAGGTGGTGGCGGGCCGTTTAACATTGAACGCGTCTACGAAAAATATTTAAACCTGCTGGATCAACATATTATTGCCCGCAGAAAATACCACGATCTGTTTTACAGAGCAGATCCTGCGCAAAAGAATAAACTAGAAAGAAATTTTTATAATACGCTCAACGACATTCGCGAATTCGAAAGCAAACTTGCTCCGGATGTGAAGACTCTATTTGAGAAGAGAAATAACGGCTATCAATACGATCGCATTTATACGACCAACCATGAAATTCCCGTTGAAGGAGATATTGTACCTGATGACCTGCCACCGGCGGAGCCTCATTTATTACAATCTCAAATTGCGGCGGACTACTCTGGTGATGTTGAAGAAAGTGTTGGTACAGCGGAAGATTATTTGAAGTACAAAGGCTTTTAAAGGGATCTAGAGGCCTGCTTTAAAGACAACAGGCCTCTAGCTTTACTTGTGCGAATTAAAGAACGTCTACGTTTTCTAGTTCACGCGATGGAGCTTTTTTGCTCGTAGCTGATTTATTGAAGTAGTTCGTTAGAGTTTCTTCATGGTCTTTTAAGATTGAAGTTTTAATTTCATCAGCTGAAATATCTAAAACTTCCGAAATCTTCTTCATCATTTTTAATGGAACGTTGCACAATCCGCGCTCTACGTTAGAAATGAATTGACCATTTTTGTAACCTAACAGTAATGACAGATCTGATTGCGAGTAACTTTTTGGGTGGTTAATTCGTTTAGTTCTGATTAGCGCTGCAATATTTTTGAATGATCTCATGTAAATTCTCCTCCAAGTAGGTCGTCACGCACATGTTGTATGTGGTACATATAGTTGTTATTATTTATTTATATTCCCGAACGAATTAATTTATTTTTAAACCGTTAAGGTTTCAAGCTTTAGACTACCTTAACAAACTTTAAGAAAAACTTAAACAAAATTTTTATAAGAAATGTAAATTTTATTCAATGAGGCTTTTTATGCATATTGTTACATGGAATATCAACGGCCTTCGGGCCGTAGCTCAAAAAGGGTTCGCAGAATGGTTCATTAGACATTCACCGGACATAATTGCGCTACAGGAAATAAAGGCCACAACGGCAAATGTTGCCCACTTATTAGACCAGTGGGCACCTCATTATGACGTCCATTTAAACCCTGCTGTTCGTCCGGGTTACTCTGGAACGGCCCTAATGTTTAAGAAGGGGTTAACTCCACCCCTGAAAATTACTGTTGGAATTGGTATCGAGGAATTTGATGTCGAGGGAAGATTTATCTCTGCTGAATTTGAAGACTTCCACCTACTCTCTGGTTATTTTCCCAACGGAAAAGACGATCACTCGCGCGTGGATTACAAGTTGAGATTCTCTCGCGAAGTTTTTAAGCTGGCACAAGAGCTCTCTAAGAAAAAAGGCGTCCTGATCACCGGAGACTTAAATACGGCCCATCATGAAATTGATCTGGCACGCCCTAAAACCAATATCAACAGCACTGGTTTTTTACCTCACGAGAGGGCCTTCTTAACAGAAATGGTGGACGCTGGTTTTTATGATGCCTTTAGGGTTCAGTATCCTGATAAAAAAGATGAATATACGTGGTGGACATATAGAGGAGGCTGCCGCGAAAAAAATATTGGGTGGCGTCTGGACTACTTCTTTATTGATGAGAAGATTAAGCAGAGAATGAAATCAGTCAAACACTTACAAGATGTTTTAGGCAGTGACCATTGTCCGGTAGAAATAGTTTTTTAAAAAGGCATTACACTCATGGCGAAATTTACTTTGACTCCTTACGACCCTAGCTCCCCTCCAAAGATCACTATTGATTGTGAGCTTAACACGACTAGTGATTCGGTTTTCATCAGCTATAAGGTGCAAGGTGAGCTTCCTGCGATCGATTTAGGAGAAGGACGGCCTCGCCATGCCCGCGTGATTAAACTGTGGGAGAAGTCTTGTTTTGAGCTTTTTATAAAGAATGATGAAGACAACTATATAGAGTTTAATTTTTCGCCGGAGTTTGAGTGGAATTGTTTTTATTTTGCTAAAAAAGGTGATGCATTAGCTGAGTATTCGCGTATGGATTTAGTGAAGATCGATATTCTTCTAAGTCTTGATGTCTTTCACTTGATTGTTGAGCTGGATAAAAAGAAATTTCCTGAAAACTTCTTTAAGGGCCAATTGAATGCCGGGATAACCAGCGTGATTAAAGAGAAAAATGGCAAGCTAAGCTATTGGGCCTTGTCTCATCACGATACAAGACCCAACTTCCACGATTTCAGATCGTTTACAGCAGTCGTTTAGATATAAGTCTTAATCGAGATTGTGTATTCTTTTTCAGAAACTTTACTAACAAGACCTGTAACCAGTAACTCCTGGAAACATGAATTCGTAAGTTTCTTCCCCATATCATCCATAACAACTGAGTAAACCTTCTCATCCGTTTTGAAATCAAGAGTCATCACTTTCCCTTCTTTCGAACGCTCTTTTGGTCTGATCGTTCCAGAAAGTTGGACTAGCTTATCTTTATAGACGTAGTAACTGTCACGGTTAAAGCCGCCACCTTCTGACTTACCTTTTTTACCTTTACCGCCACCTTCTTCATCATCATCTAAATCGAACTCATCATCCCCGCCATCAGCGTCGAGATCCAGTTCTTCATCCATATCATCTAAGTCGTCTTTAAATCCGGCCATGGGGCATCCTTATCTTTGTCGTTGGGTAATATAATTAACTATCTTAGTCTAAATCTTTCAGAATGTTTCAAAGAAAATCAACATATTTGTAAGCAGTTGCCCTAAAAATATTGCAGTATTTTCTTCTACCACCCGCAATCTGGTAATGCTATACTGGGGCATAGGCTTAATGGAGGCTCTTTTCTATGAAAACTAAATGTTTCTTATTATCACTGGTTCTTTTAAAAGTATTAACGTTCTCTTCTTACGCACATGCTCAAGATGACGATATTGCAGTTCCTGATCAAGAAACGTTTCAACCTACGTCTTCAGGCGCTACTCCACCAGTTATCATTGACGAAAGTGATTCGTCAGATGTTTCTGATGTTGAAGAATACGACGGATAATAATTTAAAGAAAAAACTTACAAGACTAAATGAGAAAGCACTCCTAGGAGTGCTTTTTTTATTTTAACGCGCTTTTAATCCCATCTGACACTACTTTTACTAAATAGTTCTGGACAAAAACTCTATAAATCGCAAATATTTTATATATTCTATTTTTATAATAACTTAAAAATATCAATAGCATCTGCGCTTTTAGGGACTACGTTATGCAAATAAATCATGCGATTGTTGAGCCCGAACTCATGAAGGAGCTTCCAAGTTTTGAAGTCTTTTTTGACCGCATTGGTTTTAAAAGAATCGATGGAAGTGTTTTTGGATTATTAGTGCTCGCAAAAAAACCTCTGACCTCAGAAGAAATTGAGCAGACTCTTGGGCTGTCTCAAAGTGCTGTGTCCTTATCACTTAAAACTCTTTCTCACTTTGGTGCGATTGAAACAACTGGTGATAGAGACAATCCGGGAACCAAAGCAAAACTTCATTCAGCTAAAGAAGACTCGATTGCCATCGTGGCCTCGGTGTTTAGAAAGCGCGAAGAAGAAGTGATCACCGACTTTAAAAGAATGGCCATCAGAGTGCTGGAGCGCTCGGAAGGATCAGAGCATACTTCCCGTAAAAGAAGAATGCAGTCGATTATTACGACCTGTGAAATTGCAGAATCAGTGATGAACTTTGTCATCACTCTTGCTCATAATAAATCGCGCTCTGAATATGAATCACAATATGAAGCGATGGTTAAGCGTCTGCCGAAGGCCCTTGATCTTTTGAGTTCATCGACCGCTCCCCTTGCTGATTTAACAATAGCTATTAAAGATAATTTGACTGAAAAATTTAAAAATAACCTGAAGGGTATGTATGAAAAGCGATAACCAAAGAATTGTCATCACTGGTATTGGTCTGACTTCCCCATTGGGAAATAATCTTGCGGAACTAAGATCTGGTCTTTTAGAAGGAAGATCTGGAATTGTTCACACGGAAATCCGTCACATGGGTAAGGTGGCCGCGGGCCTTTGTAACTTTGATGAAACAAAACATCAGTCTAAAAAAATGAGAAAGCGCGGGACACGTGCCGGTGCTATTTCAGTTTTCTGTACAAAAGAAGCTGTGATTGATTCAGGATTGGACTTTGATTCACTAGATAAAAACCGTGTGGGTGTTTATGTAGGAATTACTGAACACGGAAACGTAGAAACTGAAAATGAAATTCACGATCTTTATAATACACATAATAAGGATGTGAGCTTTTGGTCTCACCACCACAACCCGAGAACTGTAGCGAACAATCCAGCTGGAGAAGTGACGTTAAATCTTGGGATTACAGGACCTCATTATACTATCGGTGCTGCTTGTGCTGCTGGGAACTTAGGGATTATCCAGGGTGTGCAACAGCTTTTATTAGATGAAGTGGATGTTGCTTTTGCTGGTGGAGTAAGTGAATCAACTGAAACTTTTGGGATCTTTGCTGCTTTTAAAGCGCAAGGTGCTCTTGGGCATCACGAAGATCCAGCTCTAGCGACTCGTCCTATGGATCTTGAGAGAAATGGAATTGTTGTCTCTGAAGGTGGAGCGATTTATACACTTGAGAGATTAAGTGATGCAAAAAAGAGAAACGCAAAAATCTACGGTGAAATTATCGGTTACCACACTAATAGTGATGCCAGCGATTTCGTTTTACCAAATACTGAAAGACAAATTGAGTGTATGAAGATGGCGATTAAAAAAGCTGGTCTTGATCCATTTGATATCGACATCGTTAACATGCACGCGACAGGAACAACTCAAGGAGATATCCAGGAGTGCCAGGCGATTGCAGGTTTATTTGGAGAATCAAAGACAACTTATATCAATGCCACGAAAGGATTCATCGGACATGCGATGGGTGCGGCCGGAGCGCTTGAGCTTGCAGGGAACATTCCATCATTTACTGATGGCTACGTTCACCCATGTAAAAAAATTGATAACCTTGATCCACAATGCGCGATTCCTAATCTCGTGAACGGTGAAAAGGTTGCACATAATGTAAAAACGATTCTTAACAACTCATTTGGGATGTTAGGGATTAACTCAACTTTAATTGTTAGAAAGTACTCATAAGGAGAAATTAAAATGGTAACAAACGCTGAAGTACGTGCAAAAGTTTTAGACATTATCGCTGACATCGCTCTAGATGACGATGTGACAGGAATTAAAGATGACGTTGCTCTAAGAGAACAACTTGATCTTGATTCAATGGATTTTTTAGACATCGTAATGGAACTAAAAAAGCGCCATAAAATTGAAGTTCCTCAAGAAGACTACCCTCGCCTAGCGAGCATGGCATCTTGTGTGGAATACCTTGGACCGAAATTTAATCAGTAATTAGTAAGAAAAGATATGACTCACGAAAAAGTTGATTGTGTGATTATTGGTGCGGGAATGTCGGGACTAGCTTCCGGCATTCGCTTGTCTATGTATGATAAGAAAGTTCTTATTGTCGAAAAACACTCAATCAGCGGTGGCCTTAACTCTTATTACTCTCGAGGGAAACGTAAATTCGATGTCGGGCTTCATGCTCTGACGAATTTTGTTAATCCGAAAGATAAAGGTAAACCTTTTAATAAACTGATGAAGCAGCTACGCATTCCTTACGAGGAATTTAAACTGTCTCCTCAGAATTATTCACTGATTCAATTCCCCGATCAAAAACTAAAATTCACTAACGACATTGAAGTTCTGACTGCTGAGGTTGCTGATAAATTTCCATCGCAGATTGATGGGTTTATTGCCTTACTATCTCACATCAGAAACTTCGATGAAGTGAATTTAAATAATGAAACAGTAATGGCAAAAACTGTGGTGAAAAATTTCATCAAAGACGACTCTCTGGTAGAGATGATCTTTTGCCCGCTTCTGATTTACGGAAGTGCCTGGGAAAATGACATGGATTTTTCTCAGTTTGTAATTATGTTTAAAAGTATCTTTCTGGAAGGTTTTTCCCGTCCAGAAGGTGGTGTTCGCACGATCTTAGATATTCTTATTAAAAAGCTTGGAGATAGCGGCGGAGAAATCCGTTACAAATCTGAAGTCACTCGTATTATTTCAAAAAACAATAAAGTTGTTGGAGTAGAAATCAATCACAATCAAATTATTGAGTGTGACCAGATTCTATCTAGCATGGGTCTGCCTGAGACTTATGGCGTGGTCAGTGAGTTTGAAAAACTTGATCATCCGGCCACAGGAAAACTTTCATTTTGTGAGAGTATTTTAATTACAGATAAAAAACCTAAAGATTTAGGTTTAGATGCGACGATTATTTTTTATAACAATCGTCCTGAATATTTATACCAAAAACCTGCGACACTCTTTGATCGTGAAAGTGCCGTGGTGTGTTTCCCGAATAACTTTAAATACGAAAACTTTCAGGATGACTATGCTGAAGGGGTTCTTCGTATCACCAACATCGCCAACTTTGATTTATGGAATGACTTAAAGTCTTCTGAGGATAAAGCTCAGTATCGTGAACAAAAAGAAGTGGTTTGTGCCAATGCGATTGAAATTCTAAAAAAATGTGGACTCTCATCTGACTACCAGATGATGTTCAAAGATATTTTCACTCCGACCACTATCAAGCGCTACACTCAGCATTTTGATGGGACGGTTTATGGTTCAACAGATAAGAGCAGAAACGGGAAAACTCCCATTGATGGCCTTTATATCTGCGGGACTGACCAGGGCTTTTTAGGAATTGTGGGCTCGATGCTCTCAGGGATCTCAATGGCCAATCTGCATGTGCTTCAAGGTGATTTAAAATGAAATTTAATAATGTCGTGATTGAGAGTTATGGGTATGACCTTTCAGAGAAATCTGTTAAGTCGTCTGATATTGAAACACGATTGGCCCCTCTTTATACAAAACTAAAACTTCCGGAAGGAAGATTAGAATTAATGACAGGAATATCAGAACGTAGAATGTGGGAACCGGGAACTAAACCGAGTGATCTATCTACAGCTGCTGCAAAAAAATGCTTAGCAAAATCTAAGATTGCACCAAGTGATGTTGATCTTCTTATTCATGCTTCTGTTTGTAGAGATTTTCTTGAACCTGCAACAGCTTCAGTTGTGCACGCTAATCTTGGGCTTTCAAGAAGTGCGATGATTTTCGATTTATCGAATGCCTGCCTTGGTGTGATTAATGCCATCGTAGTAGCAGGGAATATGATTGAGTCTGGGCAGATAAAGTCGGCCCTTATCGTTTCGGGTGAAAATGGTGGTCCTCTACTGGAAAACACGGTTGATGAACTGTTAAACAATCCGACGATTGATAGAAAAAATATTAAAAAGTATATCGCCAACCTTACGATTGGATCGGCCGCAACGGCGATCATGATCACGCATAAAAGTTTATCTCCCGACTCACCTGCTGTTTTAGGTGGAGCGGTTGAGACGGATTCTAGTGCCAATCACTTATGTCGTGGAGATGGAAACACTCACTCACTGGTTATGGAAACTGATTCAGAAGAATTGTTGAAGTATGGTGTGGCATTGGGACAGTCGACTTGGCAGAAAGCAAGAGCTGAGCTTGGATGGGAAAACAAATCAGTGGATTTCGTTTTAACTCACCAGGTGGGAACGGCCCATGAAAAATTATCTTTAGAATCATTAGAATTAAATAAAATTAAAACATTTAGAACCTACCCGTTTTTAGGCAACACAGGATCAAGTGCTCTTCCGATCACTTTGATGATGGCCGATGAACAAGGACTCATTAACAAAGGCGAAAACATCGCTCTATTGGGAATTGGTTCAGGACTTAGTTCGATTATGTTAGGAGTAAAGTGGTAATGACTACGCAATTGCAAGTTCCCAATGACCTTAAAGGCGAATACCCTTTTAATCCTCACTTTCACATGGTTGAAAAAGAAAGCCTTCACTACGTTGATGAAGGACAAGGTGAGCCACTCGTAATGCTTCACGGGAATCCGACATGGTCGTTTTTCTACCGCAACCTTGCTAAGTATTTTTCTCAACATAATTACAGAGTCGTGATCCCGGATCATATCGGATGCGGGCTTTCAAGCAAACCTCAGGACTATGAGTACACACTTGAACACCACATTACGAATACTCTTTCATTAATTGAAAAATTAAATTTAAAAGATATCACTTTAATCGTTCACGATTGGGGTGGAGCTATCGGTATGGGAGTTGCGACTCGTAGACCTGATTTAATTAAGAAGATAGTTGTGATGAACACGGCAGCTTTCAGATCGATGGAAATCCCTTGGAGAATTAACATTCTTAGAAACCCAGTGGGAGAATGGTTCATCAGATCATTCAATGGTTTTGCCCTTCCGGCGACAACGATGGCCGTAATCAAACCTCTTCCTCCTGAAGTTAAAAAAGGATTTGTTCTTCCCTACTCTGATTATGAATCGAGAATTGCGACGGCAAAATTTGTCCGCGATATTCCGATGAATGATAAACACCCTACTTATAAGACACTTTCGGGAATTGAAGAGAAATTAAAAACTCTAAAAGTTCCGGTTCTCATTCTTTGGGGTGAGAAAGACTTCTGTTTTACAACGAACTTCCAGAAGCGCTGGATGGAATTTTTTCCAAAAGCGAAAGTCAGAACATGGCCGGATGCTGGACATTACCTGGTGGAAGATAAAACATCTGAAGTCATTAACGAGATTGAAATCTTTTTAAAAGAATAGTGGGTCTATGAACATCTCTCATCGCTTAACTGAAAATGCTAAACTCTTCCCTGATAAAATTGCAGTGAAGGTTCCGCATTTTAATAAGAAGACTAAGACCTATGATTATGAAAGTTTAACTTTCAGAGAGCTGGATGTTCGCTCAAATAAATTTGCGACAAGTCTTCAAAAGCTGGGTCTGCAAAAAGGTGATAAAACTCTTCTATTTCTTCGCCCTAGTCTCGATTTTTCTGCCATGACTTTTGCTTTATTCAAGCTTGGAGTCGTTCCGGTTTTTATCGACCCGGGAATGGGAAGAGAAAATTTACTTAAATGTATTAAAGAATGCTCTCCAGTAGCTTTGATCGCTGAAAAAGAAGTTCATTTTATCCGCATGTTTTTCAGAAGCACTTTTAAGTCGGTTCGCTTTAATGTGACCAATGGAAAAAGAAGCTGGGGGAAGATGCTCACGATCAGCAAGATGAAAGAAGAAAAGGTTCAGACATTTAAAAGTGTTCACTTTTCTCCTGACGACCAGGCCGCCATTTTATTTACTTCAGGTGGAACAGGTGCCCCTAAAGGTGTCGTTTACTCTCATCAGATTTTTGATCAACAAACGAGTATCTTAAAAGAGCTTTATAACTTAACTCCAAAAGATATTGATCTTCCGGGGTTTCCTCTTTTTTCTCTTTTTACCATCGCCATGGGGATGACAAGTTGTATTCCTGATATGGACCCGAGCAAACCAGGTCAGTGCGATCCCAAAAAACTTTATCAAAATATTATCGACAACCAACCAACTTTCATTGCAGGCTCTCCTGCCATTTGGGAGCGTGTGGCCGATTACTGTTCACAAAATAGCTTAACTCTACCAAGTGTAAAATACCTGGTGATGTTTGGAGCTCCGGTCTCTACTTTAATCCATAAAAAATTTAAGGCCCTACTGCCGAATGGAACGACTTACACTCCTTACGGAGCGACGGAAGCTCTTCCAGTCAGCAACATCAGCGGCGAGTTTATTTTAAAGAACACTGCCCTTCTTTCTGAAAATGGAAAAGGGACTTGCATTGGCAAGGCCACTCCGGGAACTGAAATAAAAATTATCAAAATCACCGACGCTGTGATTGACCAGTTATCTGACGCTAAAATTTTATCAACGAATGAAGTTGGTGAAATTATCGTTAAAGGACCTACGGTCACTAAAGAGTATCTTCACCTGCCAGAAAAAACTCGTGAAGCAAAAATTTATGATGGCGATAATGTCTGGCACCGCATGGGCGATATGGGATTTTTAGATGAGAACAATAATCTATGGTTCTTAGGCAGAAAGGCCCACAGAGTTGAAACGCGCGATGGGATGATGACTCCTATTTCATGTGAAGCTATTTTCAATAAGCACCCGGCCGTTAAGAGATCAGCTCTGGTTGGATTGGGAGTTTTAGGAAAACAAACTCCGGCCATCGTTATTGAAAGAAAAGACTCACAGTTTTTATCTGGTAAAGAGCGCTCGATTTTTGAGAGTGAGCTTTTTTCTATCGCTAAAAAATTTCCACACACTGCTGGGATTCAAAAAATATATTTAAGTAAACATTTTCCAGTCGATGTTCGTCACAATATCAAAATTGACCGCACAAAATTAAAAGAAGAGATTGAAGGACATGAAATCAACTAAAGTTTTAGTTACTGGTGCTGGTGGTTTTTTAGGGGGCTATATTGCCCGCGATCTTAAAGCATTAGGTTATGAGGTTTATAGTTTTTCAAGAAGCACTTATCCTGCTCTGGAGAAGATGGGTGTTGTTCAACGTCAAGGTGACTTATCAAAGTATGCTGATGTAGAAGCTGCTTTAGAAGGTATGGATGCTGTCATTCATACTGCTTCTCAAGTTGGTATGTGGGGGCGTTATGAAGATTTTTACAAAACGAATGTTGTAGGAACAGAAAATATTATTAAGGCCTGTCACAAATGGCATATTCCAAAAATGGTTTATACAAGTACTCCGAGTGTTGCTTTTGGCGAAGAAAGCCTTTGTAATGCTAACGAGTCGGTTGATTACCCTGATA
>JBEIPV010000048.1:0-22284 GCA_040376855.1 Bacteriovorax sp. | reverse complement strand
TAACTAAGAACAAAAACTTCTCATTAAAACTTTTTGTTGAAAGAAGAAAACTTCTAAAAGGTGACGAAACTTTAATTAACCGTAACCTTGCTCCACAAGAATACACTTTCTCAAAAACAAGTGATGAATTTGGTGTTGTAAGAATCAACCTTGGAAACCTGGTTGGTGGAATTAACAAAAAGAGAAAACACGTAATCAGAGTAGATATCAACGTACTAACAAGTACAGCAAACTCAATTAACTCAACTCTGCCAACTCTTTCTGCTAGCGAATCTATTACTGTTAACGACTAAGTCTTATATTTGTCAGGAGTTCGATGTAAATCGATCTCCTGACAATCTTTCTCAACTACTTCAAAAAAGCTCCTTCCTTGACTCTCATTGACTCCCATTCAGACTGCTCATAAAATTTATTCATGAATATAAAATCACCAGTCAATTCTACGATCGCCGAAGATTACACTATTAAATACCTTGTTGGTGTTGATGGTGGAGGAAGCGGTACCCGCATTATCGTTACAGATAAAAAATTAAAAATTCTAGCAAGCGCTCAAGGTGAACCTTCAGCACTAGGTCAGGGAATTGAAAAAGCATGGAGAGCTATCGTTGATACTCTGGCCCGCGCTTTTCACTATGGAAACATTCCAGTTCCTATGTTGTCTGAGTGTGCGATTGGGCTTGGTCTTTCAGGTGCAAACAACATCATCTGGAAAAATGAATTCTACATGAGAAATCCTGGCTTCAAAAATATCATCGTCGATACAGATGGATTCACGACACTTTTAGGTGCTCACGGAGGAAATCCCGGCGCTATCGTAGCAGTGGGAACTGGAAGTGTTGGAATGGTTTTAAATTCTGCTAATGAACGCAAAGACGTTTCAGGATGGGGATTTCCTGCTGGAGATGAGGCCAGTGGAGCATGGCTTGGATTAAAGGCCGCGGCCATTACTCAAAAGACAATTGATGGAAGAAGACTTCCTTCAACTTTAAGTGAAAACGTTTTAAAATTTTGTGGAAGAGAGCCTGCCCAGTTTTTAAACTGGCTTGGAAATGCAGGTCAAAATAGTTTTGCTCAATTAGCTCCACTTGTTTTTCAAGCTGCACCAACGGATCCTGACGCTAAAAACTTATTAATAGCTGCTGGATTGGAAGTTGATCTTATGGCGAGAGCTCTTGACCCCGAAGGGGGGTTACCACTTTCTATTTGTGGAAGATTAGGCGAAGCCCTTATCCCTTACCTTCCAGAAACAACAAAATCCAGAAACCAAACAGCTCAAGGCGACTCTACAATCGGCGCCTTATTACTTATTTCAAAGAATGTTTAATATGAAAAAAATAAAGGCTAACATTCTCCATGAATCAAAAACTGTTTCAGCTGAAATTTCTTATACAAATAAGATTGAAAAAATAGACATTCTTAAAACTGAAGACAAGTCACTTCCTTTAATGGTTCCTGGTTTTATTGATCTCCACGTTCACGGCGGTGGTGGATCAGACATCATGGAAGCGGGCAGCGCTATTAAGACAATCGCTTCTACGCACTCTCGTTTTGGAACAACAAGTTTTCTTGCGACGACCATGACTGCGCCTTTTACTGATTTAGAAAAATCATTTTTAGCAATGAAAGAAACTTATCTAAATCGAACGAAGAATCAAGCACGCATTTTAGGTGTGCATTTAGAAGGCCCATTTATCAGCGCAGATAAACTAGGAGCTCAACCAAACTTTACTCGCGAAGGAACTTTAAAAGAAATTAACCATCTCAACAATATTGTTCCGATTAAAGTCATAACATTGGCCCCAGAAGTTTTTAATCATCTGGAACTCATTCCTGAATTAAAAAAAATGGGCATCGTTGTGCAAATCGGACATACGAATGGAACTTATGAAGAAGGTGTCACGGCCCTAAATCAAGGTGCAAAAAGTTTTACTCACCTCTTTAATGCCATGTCGAGTTTTCACCATAGAGCTCCTGGAATGGCCGGAGCGGCCCTTGCTCACGCACAGTATGCTGAACTTATTCCAGACTTAGAACACGTTCATCCTGGAGCTATTAAAGCGGCCCTAAGATGTATTCCAAATCTGTATTTTGTAACCGATTCAACGGCAGCAACAGGAATGCCTGATGGTGAATATAAACTAGGAAGCAATACCGTTCACAAATGTTTAGGTGGAGTTCGTCTTGCTGATGGAACACTGGCCGGAAGTGCGTTAACAATGGATCAGGCCTTCAGAAATCTGATGAAACTGGGTCTTTCCCAAGAAGAAATATCAAAAAAACTCTCAAGTATTGCTGCTGAATTAATTGGTGTGAATGATCGTGGAAGTTTAAAGATTGGCAACTACGCCGACCTTGTTATGTTTGATAACGACTATAAAATTAAAACTGTCATCATTGAAGGAGATGAATGTGATTTCTAAAATGAGAACAGAAGCTCTCGAAGCTGCGGATGTAATGTTTAAACAGGTTCAAGAAAATAAATTGCTTTTGCAGAATATTGCTAAAGAACTTAATGCTATTGATCCTTACTCTATCGTAAGTATTGCCCGTGGAAGCTCAGATCATGCTTCACAGTATTTAAACTATCTTACGATGGCAAAACTGGGAAAACTTCCTACATCATTATCCATGTCTATTTTGACTCTGTATCAAGCAGAACTTGATGTCAGCCGCTCAATTGGCATTGCCATTTCTCAATCAGGACAAAGCCCAGATGTTGTGAATCCTTTAAAATATTTTACAGAACACAGCCTTGGGAGTTTAGCTTTAGTTAACGATATATCTTCACCACTAGCAAGTGCCGCGAAATGGACGGTTCCTCTTCACGCGGGTGCAGAAAAATCAGTGGCCGCGACAAAGAGCTTTATTGCTTCTTTATCTGCCTCTGCTCATCTAGTTGCTTCATGGAAAAATGATACTGCTCTTCTTGAGGGATTAGATCGTTTACCTGAAGACCTAAAACAAGCACAAGCATGTGACTGGACATCAGCAATTGAGACCCTGAAATCTGCAAAAAGAATCATGGTTGTTGGACGCGGTTTTGGACTACCACTTGCTCTTGAAGCCTCTCTTAAATTTAAAGAGACATGCTCTATTCAAGCAGAAGCTTTTAGTGCTGCTGAAATTAAACACGGTCCTCAAGCACTTATTGAAAATGGTTACCCTCTTATTGTTTTTGCCAATCGTGGACCTGCTCTTCACTCAATGTTAGATCTAGCTCAAGACATGAGAGCAAGAGGTGCAAAAGTTATTTTGGCAGCACCATCATTTATAAAAGAAAAAGACCTACTAATTCACTCTACTCACTGTGAAGAATTAGATATTTTGAGCGCTGCTCAATCCTTCTACTTAATGATTGAAGAACTCTCAAGAAGTTTAGGTCTTAATCCAGATGAGCCTCGCCATCTTTCCAAGGTCACAAAAACCAATTAATTATGACATCTCCATAGAGAAAGCATCTTATGATTGCGTTTTCAAAATCATTAAAAGATGATTAAGAAATTAATCTATGGAGGATTTATGAAAAAATTAATTGCTGCTCTTTTTCTTACGTTAAGTGTAAGCGCAATGGCCAAACCAGTTTTCTTACAACCTCGTTGCACTTCATGGAATGGTGAGTGCCAAGTTTATAATAATACCGGTGAAGATATCACTTGCACCATTCGTGTGAGCGCCAGAACTAAAGCTGGAAGAAACCTAAGCAACACTGAATACAAAGCTATTTATAATGGCATGTATGCATGGGTAAGAGTTTTTAACAGTGATCTTCGTGATCAAGTTTCATACATCACTGGTACTGCTTCTTGTAGTACTATGAATTAAAAAAGGCTCCCATCGGGAGCCTTTTTATTTTAAGCGTATGGATTAAAAGTCTGTTCTAAATTGTTCAAACTAAATTCTTTATCACAATAAAATGGCGAATAAAGAAGTTCAATAATCACTTGATCTGGCCCTGCTAATTGAACTGAATAATAGTTCTTGTCTCCCACTCCGCCGGTGCCGTTGAAAGCTGACATATTATTTTTTAACATAACTTCACGATAAAAATCATCGACGACTTCTTTTGTTTCAGCATACAAAGCTAATGTCTTTGGCGACTTAAACTTCTCTACACCCTGAGCAGGCATAACCTGAATTTTTAGAGTTCCATCAGTGTACGATGTGTACTCAAGACGACTCACTAATTTTTCCCAACCAAGACTTAATAAAACCAGGTCATAAAAACGGACGCTGTCTTTATAGTTAGAAACAACCAGGTCGATGTGAGCAAGCTTTGTTCTCTTTATTCCCCATTGCCACTTAGGTTTTTCACCATAACGAAAGCAAATCAGAATAAGCGCCATTAAAAGCATTGGAACTGAGGCCCATGTATAAAAATACTGTGTGGCCTTCTCAACATCCATTGCTTTTGCTGTTAACCTAATACAAAGTGGGATTACTAAAACGATAAACGTCACTAGCCATCCTTCCCAAGTAATCGGAGTCCAACCCCAACCATATGTCTTTCTTCTAAACCATAACTTATTTTTTTTCATGTGCTGTTTCCATCAGGCCTCGTTGCCTTTCCGACAACTTATAATAATACATTTTTGCCCGTAGTCCCAAAAAAAAGGGCCCCGAAAGGCCCTCAATAATTTTTTTTAATAAAATCTTAATGAAGCTGAACTGAAACAGCTTTAGAAACCCCAGGCTCTTGCATCGTCACCCCATAAAGAGTGTCGTTAAGCTCCATAGTCTTCTTATTGTGAGTGATTAGAATGAACTGAGAGTCACTGCTCATCTCTCTTAGAAGCTCGTTAAAACGACCAACGTTAGCATCATCTAGAGGAGCATCAACCTCATCCAGAAGACAGAACGGAGACGGCTTAACCAGGAAGATTGAGAAAATTAAACTTACTGCAGTCATGGCCTTTTCACCACCTGACATAAGGTTAATGTTCTGAGTTTTCTTTCCAGGAGGCTGAGCAAGAATGTCGATACCGCATTCAGCATCGTTGATATCTCCAACGATTCTAAGATCTGCAGATCCACCACCAAAGATGATTGGGAATACTTTTTGGAAACGAACATTAACTTCATCGTAAGCTGCCTGGAAGCGAGCTTTAGATTTTTCATCAATGTGCGCGATCGCTTTTTGTAAGTCTTCAAGAGAAGACTTAAGTTCAGTTTCCTGAATTTTAAGGAAATCTGCACGAAGCTTTTGACGATCGTAATCTTCAATCGCTTGCCAGTTAATATCCCCTAAGCGGCCAAATTCTTGTTTGTAGTTTTTAAGTTTTTCAGAACACTCTTTAAGGTCTTGTCCGTAACGACGGTTGAAGTCGAAATCTTTACGTTCAATCTCTTTAAGACCTTCTTCCGTTTCCATCCAGAACATTGAACTAACATCTTTAAGATCTTGGTAGTCGCTTTCTTCATAAGAAAGGAAGTTTCCAAGAACGTGACGAAGATCAATCTGGTATTTTTCAAAGATGTTACGTACGTTTTGCTCTTCTTCAATAATGTATTGAGAAAGGCGCACTTCGTATTCAGTGATTTCTTTCTGGTTCTTATTCATCTTAGCATTGATGTCTTTTACTTCATCTTCTCTATCTTTCATTGACAGAAGAAGTTGTCCAAGGCTGTCCTTGATTAAGTTAAGAACATCTTCTTTATCACTTAAAGTTGTTGAAGTTTCTTTGTTAGAAGCTTCAAGCTGCTCAAGCTCAGAGATGATTTGATCGATTTCTGTGTTATAAGTTGCAACTAAAGTATTGCTCGATTCAAGACGTTGATTTAAACGCTCGATCTGACCGTTTAAGTCGTCGATCTGAGAGTTTAAGCTCTTAAGTGTTGATTCGAATGATCTAGCTTCAACTTGTTTTGTTAGAAGTGCAGATCTCTCTTCTTCAAATGTTGATTTTTGAATTTCAACTTCTTCTTGAAGTTCATCGAAACGTGCCATTTTATCTTCAAGTTCAGAAGACATTGCTTCTTTTTTTCTAGATAAAGTTTCTTCCGATTCGATCATATCAAGTCGAGATTTTGAGATTTCGTTCTTTCTATTTTTTAAAATTTCAAGACGAGTGAACCCAGACTCAAAGCTAGAAAGTTTTGCATCTAGTGCAGACTTCTTAGCAGAGTGTTGAGCGCGAGCTTCTGCGGCCTGATCGCGAAGAATATCAAACTCTCCTTTTCTCAGCTCTAGAGCTTCTCTTTCACTTGTTGATTTCTTTTCAAGCTCAGCTACTTCAGCTTGAAGTCCAGCTACGATCACTTTTAATTCTTCGATCTGATTATTTCTAGCAACGAAGCCTTGAGCTTCGGAAGTAGGCGCCTGGATAGAAACTAACTTGGCACCATTAAGGTTAGCTAGTTTTCTTGTTCCATTGATGTCTGCAATCGCTTTAAAACGGATATCAGCTGACAATGTTTCCATAACGTCAGTTGGAAGAGTTTCAGCAATAAAGTACCCATCTAAGAAAGATGACATTTTATTTTTTAGAGCTGGCTCAAGTTCAAGAATGTCACTTAGAGAAACAAGTGATTCTCCAAGAGAGATTTTTAAACGAGAAACAGTTTCGCTTGATAATTTTTCTGAGTTTACCATTTTCAGGTAATCTAGATTTTTTGAATTAGATTCAATCCAAGTAAACAGGTCGCTGTCAGCATCAGCTGTCGCCACTAGTGTTTCAAGGAATTCAGAAAGAAGTGATTGAACTGCTTTCGTGTATCTTTCATCACACTTAATAAGTGTTCCAAGAAGCGAGAACCCTTCAGCATGATCTTTTAAGAATGCTGAGATCCCGTCTTTTTTACCTTCAAGTGAACGGTTGATCTCAATTAAAGACTGAAGCTTTGAATCCGTCTGGATTAAAGTTTTAGACTTGGCCTGGAAATTAACTTCAAGCTCACGAACAGTAATATTGGCAGCATCGATAGACCCACGAAGTGCCAGTTCTTTTTCTTTTAATTCAGTTGCCGATTTTTCAGCAGCTGCTACAGCGTCTCTCTCTCCAACGATTTGAGAGTTAACTCCAGAGTATTGAGCTTCAAGAGCTTCAATTTCTTTTGTTAAGTCTTGAAGTTGGTTTGAGTATTCTTCAAGGCGAGATGTATTTCTGAAAAGCTCTTGATCAATTTTATTGTAAGCGTCTTTCTCAGAATCGATTTCATCTTTTAAGTCATTAAAGCTTTGAACTTTAAATTCCATTTCTTCTTTTAGGTGTTCAACTTTTTCTTCTAGTAATGAGAAGTCGTTGTCTTCTTCACCTTTTTTCTCCCAAGCGTGAAGCTCAGTCGTAAGGTTGGCAAGTTTTTCAAGACGGCCTACTAGTTCATGGTTGATTCCATCAATTTCTTTTTCACGAGTCTCGATTAGCTTTTCTTTTTCAGATTGCGTTTTACATAGGTAAACTAATCTTTCTTCAGCAGCAGCTAACTCTTTTGAAATGATGTTGTATTCTTTTTGAAGCTCATTGATTTTTTCAGTCTCTTCATCTTTTCTGAAACGCTCTTCTTCAAGACCGATTTCGATAACAGACTTTCTAGCTGACATTGAGTCGATCTCTTCTGAGCGCTCATCAACGATTGCTTTTCCTTCTTTGTAGTTTTTAAGAAGGTCGAATTCCTTATGTGAGTGAACAATAAGATCGTAGCGTTGAACTTTTTCTTTTAAGTCACGAGCACGCTCAGCTTTTTCAGCTTGCTTCTCAAGGGCCTTTAAGTGTTTTTCAATTTCTTGTTGAAGATCGTTCAAACGGGCTAAGTTTTGCTCAGTCGCTTCGATTTTTTTAAGTGATTCTTTTTTTCTCACTTTGAATTTTGTAATCCCAGCTACTTCTTCGATCATTACACGACGTTCTTCAGGTTTTGCCTGAACAAGTCTGTTGATCTCTCCCTGAGCGATAATCGAGTACGATTTCGCACCGGCACCAGTATCCATAAAAACTTCTTGAATATCGCGAAGACGACATGGAATATCGTTGATTCTGTATTCAGTTTCACCGTTTCTATAAAGTTTTCTCGTCAGCTGAATTTCAGATGGAGAAGAAACTTGATTACCAATGTGAATATGTTTTCCTTCATCGTTCTCAAGAACTAATGAAACTTCTGCGAAAGAAGCTGGAGTGTATTTTGATGATCCTGCAAAGATAACATCTTTCATGGTTGAACCACGTAAGTGTTTTGCAGACTGCTCACCCATTACCCAGAACAATGCATCTACGACGTTAGACTTACCGCAACCGTTGGGACCAACGATACCTGTAATTCCTTCATCGAAATGAATGACCGTACGGTCTTTAAATGATTTAAAACCTTGGAGAATAAGTCTCTTTAACTTCACTAGCGTAATCCTTTGCTGTGTGTTGTTATGTGTGTGGCAAATAATGTGTCATAAATAGATTAGTTAGTACACGAGAAAAACGTGAATTAAGACAATGTAAGATGACCCATTTTCAGAGGGAAAATGGTGAATTTTTAGATACAAAACGCATCGCTTTTAATTGGGATTTATTGGGCGTTTTGGACACCAAGCGAAAGGGTCACTGAATCTTTAATTTTTGCCTCTAATTTATCGCCAGCTTTAAGCTGCCCAACGCCTGCCGGAGTTCCTGTGTAAATGATATCTCCAGGTGACAAAGTGAACACAGTCGAGAGGTATGAAACAATGTATGGAATAGAAAAAATCATGCTCCCCGTATTACCAGTCTGACGAATTTCTCCATTAATTTTCAGTTCAAAGTCGATATTGCTTAATGTTTCAACTTTTCCATCAAAAGCAGCAAAATTACTCAAGGCCGCAAATGTGTCAAACCCCTTGCAGACACTCCATGGCAATGACTTTGCCTTTGCAATATCCTGAAGGTCGCGAGCGGTTAAATCCAGTCCGACTCCAATATGAGAAATGTGCTTATGAGCGTCTTGTTCACTGATATTTTTTCCACTTTTCCCAATGACAACGACGACTTCAACTTCGTGATGAACACTATTTGATTGAGTTGGAAGAATGATATTTTCTCCGTCATAACAAACAGCAGATGTAGGCTTAGTAAAAACAACCGGAGTTGTAGGAACTGGGTTGTTTAATTCTTTTGCATGCTCAGAGTAGTTTCTTCCAATGCAAAAAATGTTTTGAAGTTTTAGATTTGTACCGTGAAGTGTTTTCTCGCTCATAGTTTTCCTTGCTGGTTAGTCAGCTCGATCAATGAATTTGAATTGGGGATTTTGAAAAAGAAGTGATGATTTCTAAATGGTCGGAGCGAGAGGATTCGAACCTCCGACCCTCTGCTCCCAAAGCAGATGCGCTACCAAACTGCGCTACGCTCCGACAATAAAGAAAATCATAAAAGATAGGCTACAATATATATTGCACGAAAGACTAATTGGCAAAGACTTTTTCTAATTTCTTTGGCCCAGAAACTTTTGGGCAAACCCTACGGCCACTGATCGATGGGAGTTTTTTTGCTTCCATTCATGTAGTTCCGCTACTGTAAGGCCTTCTTCCATCTTTTCAGCAGGTATAAAAACCGGGTCATAACCAAAACCTGTTGAGCCGCGATATGTATAGCCGACCACTCCGGCCATTCGGCCTTCGAAGTAGAAGACTTCCTTTTCACTGAAATACACACATAAAACGCAGCTGAAATAAGCTTCGCGATTAGTGACCCCATCGAGTTTCTTTAAAAGAAGTTCAGCACGGTCTCTATCCGTTAAGCCATCTCCTCCAAAACGAGCGGAATGAAGTCCTAGTTCGTTTGGAAGTGCCGCTACATTCAATCCCGAATCATCAGCGATGACCGGGACTTTAAATTTATCGTAATAAGCTTTTGCTTTAAGAAGTGCATTTTCAAAATATGTTTCACCATCTTCTACGACATCAATTTTTGATGGAGCAGGTTTCACAGTGATTAATTTAGGATCAAAGAGTTCTGAGAATTCTTCGGCCTTATGTGCATTACTTGAAGCTAAGATTAATTCAATCATTAAGCTAGAACCTCAGATTGTTTTGCAAACACTACATCCAGTGAGTTTTTTGCACATTCCATAAGCGCCATCATTTGATCATGTGAGAATGGATTTTTCTCCGCTGTTCCTTGAATCTCAACAAATTTCCCAGAGCGAGTCATGACGATGTTCATATCAGTTTCGCAAGTTGAGTCTTCTTCATAATTAAGATCGGCAATCGCTTTTCCATTCTTATTAATACCAACACTGATCGCTGCAAGTTGTTCGATGATCGGGCTTTCTTTTAACAATCCATCGGCCATTAATTTTTTAACAGCAAGACTTAAAGCTACGTAAGCTCCAGAGATTGAAGTTGTACGAGTTCCACCATCTGCAACGATAACATCGCAATCGATTTGAACTGTACGCTCACCTAGTTTTTTTAAATCAACGATTGATCTAAGAGCACGACCAATCAGTCTTTGAATTTCCTGCGTTCTTCCGCTTGCACCATTTCTCTCTCTTTTATTTCTCGAGTGAGTGGCCGATGGAAGCATTGAGTATTCAGCTGTAAGCCATCCTTCTCCCTTTCCTTTCAAGAAAGGAGGAACACCTTCATCAACAGTTACTGTAACGTAAACTTTAGTGTTACCGCACTCGACAATAACCGATCCCTTTGCATAAGGGTTAGGATTTACAGTGTACTTAATATTTCGTGGTTCGTTACGTTCAATAATGTGGGCAAAAGATGACATTATTTTTCCTTTGAGTTAGGTTAGCTGGAAATTCAGAATTATAGTTACGCTATTTTAAGCGAAATAAACATTAAATATCAATGTACCATACGCATTTTAACACTATTCACTCAACCCAAATTTATCTTCGCGATAACTTGTTTGAACTCAAAAGCCATAGTGATGAAATTCTTATTTCAACCAGTGAACAAACGCTGGGAATTGGTCGAAAAGGAAGCCAATGGGACTCATATGCTAATAGTTTAGCAATGAGCTTTACTATGAAACCCAATCCAGTTCCGACTTTAACACCGATTGAAATTGGAGTGCTGGCCATCGAATTTTTAAAATCAGAATACGATATTTCTATTAAACTTAAATGGCCTAATGACTTGCTGACAGGTGAAGGAAAAAAATGTGGTGGGATTATTGCTCAATACATTGATACTGAAACAGTAATTGCGGGATTAGGACTTAATTTAGGAAGCCTGCCTTCTGGCGATGTACCTTCTCACTACAAACACGGATTAGGAAATGTATCTGACTCGCTTCAGCTCACAGCTGAAGATCAAAAAAACATTCCTCTTAAGCTTTATCAATTTATTTTAAAGAATAGAATTACTGATGAAATCGATATGCAAAATCGTTTTCAGGAAGCCTGTATTCATATTGGCAAGAATGTTACGGTCGATGATGATGGAGATGATTACACCGGAAAATTTATCGGCATCGGTAAAAATGGTGAAGCCATCGTCGAAATCGACGGAGCAGCCCGCTCATTTCTTTCAAGCTCACTTAAAATTTTAAATTAGTGCTGAACTGAATCAGAGATGTCTTTGATTTCTTTTCTAATCAGATTTTCTGCAAGATCAGGGATCACTTCCCATGCAACCTTCTCAGCTGACTGACGACAGAATTCTCTTACCATCTCTTCGATCATCGGACGTAGTGATAATTTGAGTTTTTCCACAAGTTCATCTTGGTCCATGTGGATAATTGTATCTACTTCTTCGTGTTCTTTAGCTGGCACAACTTTAGTTGCTGCTTTTGATTCACTCTCTCTGAAGGCATGAACTGTCTCAGTTAAGTCAGCTGTTACTTCATCAAGATTAGTTTCTAAGATATCGTTGTATTCTTCTGATTTAACCGGAACAACTTCGTCCACGGCCCAGAAAGCTTCAGCAGAAATTTCTTCATCGATTTCAGTTAACAAGCTTCTTTTAAGATCCACTGGAACTTCAAAAGACGGATCCGTTTCATCTACATCAAATGAGCTCTCTTCTTCCTGCATAAATGTTGAAGAAGACTGAAGTCTATCAAGAACATTCAATTCATCTTCAATAACTGGTGGGAAAGATTTTTGGAACTTATCCTCAAGTTGAGTTGGTTGAGAAAATCCCCATCCTTCAATTTCACTTGAAAGTGGGTCCAAACTTTTTGTTTCCGATGACCCATAAGCTGGCTCAGTCGGCTCTTCTTCTATCTTTTCGTGCATCTTAGGTGCATCAACCGTCCAAAGATCTAAATCATCACTTGGTGATTTTTCTTCTTCAGCAGGTTCATCAAAAGATTTTGTTTCAGAAACAAGCACAGGTGCCGGGCGAACTCCTTCAAGAAGATCGCGGCATTTTTTAATAAACTTACTGCTTTCAAATGGCTTAACGATTTTATCTGAAATACCACATGAAGAAAATTGACCTTCATCAATAGAGTCAAATGTCCCAAGCATCACGATAATCGCTGCTCCAGGCATAATGTTATTAATTTGTTTTGATAATTCATAACCAGATCTTGAATCTGAAAGATTAAAGTCTAAAAGGATAAGATCAAAATGATTAGATTCAATTTTTCTAAACAGCTCTTCTTCATTCACGCACTCAACCAGCTCGTATCCACTATTAGCAAGTGTGATCCCGATAACTTTTTGAATCGTTAAACTGTCGTCTGCGACTAAAACTCTTGATGCCATTTTCATCCTCTTTAAACTATTCTCAACTAAATCAGCTTCTTAATCAATGTTAAATTTAAGAAGTTAACCTACTAAAATAGTCTCTTATTAAAACTGAAGGATGATGCCCGATTGATTATCGAGATTCCCTCGATCATTTGAAAGGCGAAACAGCTCCTTTATAGCATCCAGTTCACTCTCTAGATTTGTTTCAACCGTATATTTTATCTCTTCCGTGTTTAGTCTTGAGTAAGCACCATCAGTAAGCATGATGACGATATCCCCTTCAGTGACTTTCAATTCTCTCACACTATAATGAAGATCCTCAAAAAGCCCGATTCCGCTCATGGGAACAGACTGAAGGTGGGTTTGATAAGAATCTCTGCTAAGTCCAGCTAAAGAGTCCGGCAGGACCTCAATACTCAGATGACCTTTACGATACAAATAAGCTACGCAGTTCCCGGTTGAAACCAGGGTTAAGATATTCTCAGAAATGGAAGCAGCAAGAACTGATCCTCCTCCGCGATTATCCAAACTCTTTTGTTCGTTATCTTTGCTGACATGCTGGTGGGCCACCTGGAGTGCATTGATTAAAGCATTTCCTTCAATGAGGTATTTGTGGCTATAAAAAAAAGGAAGTGTTGCATCTGGGTCTACAGAGATTTTTGTGTAAGAGCGCTTCAAATGATCTCTGATCATCATGGCCGCGCGGTCACCGATATTTGATCCGCCAAAACCATCGATCAACATAAATAAATTATTAACCAGATCAGCATCAACCAGATCTTCATTTAAATTTAAATGAGGCCCTTGATGAGATTGCATTGCATAGCTTTTAAGTTCAATCATAGTTAATCCAAATAATCGCGAAGTTTATCAGATGCTTTTTTATAATAATCGCTATCAACCGGTGAGATCTGCTGCACTTCCTGGAACTTCTCTTTGGCATCCTGGAATAAACTCAGTGACTCAGCAATGATGGCCTCTCGATAAATCTTTCTCGCTCTATTGGCCAGTTGCTCTCTAATATCTCCAACCTGATTTAATGATTCAGCATTTGAAGGCTCAATCCTTAGGATCTGCTGATAAACTTCATAAGCCCCTTTTAAGTCCTGACCTTCAAGTAAAGATTTTGCTTTACCAATTAATGGAGCCACCGCCGAATTCAATTCATCTCTTGAAACTTTCAACATTTCTGTCGCTTCAGTTGTCAGGTCGTCATCCATATCTTTAATACGCAGGAATTCTTCCAGACGATTGATGGCCTTAAACCATTCTTTTTGAAGATAAAGAGTTCTACCAGGTTTTAATTTTTCAACCTTATCTTCACGTTCTTTTTTCTTCTGAGCTTCTTCAAGCTCTTTTCTTTGTTTTTCTTTTTGCCAGTCTTCCAGCTCCATTTTCATCCTGATAACTTCAAGATTTTCTGGATCAAGCTGAGTGATTTCATTAAATGTTTTATTGGCCAGTTCTACCCTGCGATCTCTAGTGTATTCGCGTGCTTCTTCAAGGTATTTTTTTACTTTTGCTTTTCTTTCAGCTGAGGCCAGGTCTGCTTGGCGCTTCTTTTCTTCTTCTTCAATCTTTTTTAACCCTTCTTTTGAAAAAGAAATTAAGGCCTGTAAGTTAGAGTTAAAGTTAGGATCAACAGCTGCAATTTTTTGAAGTTCATTCAGAGCTTCTCTGTAGCGACCATTGTTATAGTGATCTTTCCCGATCTCATAAAGGGCCGAAAGAGATCTTCGCTGCTCATCAGTTAACTTTTTCTGAGAAATATTATTAATTGGTTTTGCAACTTTTGCGACCTTAGGAGACGCCTTTTTGGGAGCAGGCTTTTCACCTTCATCTAAAAGGACATAAAGACCAACTAAAACAACGAGTCCAATAATAAGCTTTTTTCTTTGAGCTTCGTCTTTCCAGATTCTCTTGATGATGGATTTTTCTTGAGGCCCGTTATCTACCATCTCTCCCAGGGCATCAAGATGTTCACCTTCTTCTGCCTGTACTTCGACAATTTCCTCAACTTCCACCGTTTGATTTTCATCAACGGCCATTAAAGTTGAACTTTCATCTTTTAAAAATTCTGAACGAATCTTTACAGTGAATGTCACTCCACCAATAACGAATTCATCATTATGCCCAAGCATAACTTTATTTACACGATCACCTTTATGGATGGTACCGTTGGAAGAATTTAAATCTTCCAGAGTCAACATGATGTTATTTTTTGTAATAACTGCATGGACAGTTGAAACTTCTGAATCGTTTAAAACGATCTGACATTTACTTGGATCGCGACCAATATAAGTTTTATCTTTTTCAATGATGAAGCGGTCATAAGGGGCCGTATCACCAAAAAGTTCCAGATAAACGGAAGCAAAGGACTGCATGACTTTTGTACTTTCGTCATCCATTCCATTGTCGATATTTTCCAATGAGTAAGCATCATCGACCGGAGCTTCACCTTCACTATCAATGATGAAATTGGCATCAGTGTTTTGATTTATGATTGATTCTTCATCACTGGATTCACCTATTGAAAAATCGGCTTCAGAAGCTTCCTGAAAATCAAGATCATCGCCGCTACCTGATTCTGCAGATTCTCCCTGAATATTTTCTAAATTAATTTCTTTAGTTGCATTATCATCAAAATCATTTGAGACTTCATTTTCAACAGTAGGTGTTGGAATATTTAAATCAGTTGAAGTTGCATTAGATTTACTTACAGGTTTAGGTGCAGACTCAACAATTGAAGATAATGGGGCTGCATCCACTTTTTTAACTTCATCAACTCTCATAATCTGAGAGTCTTCTGATACTTGAGCGCCATCTGTTAAAACAGTAACGCTAAAACCTTCCACCGTGAAAACATCATCTTTTTCCAATTCATGACGATTAAAATTCTCACCATTAATCTGACAGGCATTATCTGGATTTGTTTTTTCAATAAACCACTTACCATTCTTATGAATAATACGTGCGTGTTCTCTCGATATTTTTTTATCATCAAGAACGATATGGCAGTCTTTTGATCTTCCGATCAAAAAAATGGTTTCTGAATAATCTTGCGCGAGAACATCTTTGCCTAAATCAATTTCCTGAAATGGCTGGTTTCTCTTCGAAACACTTAATCTCACCTTTCTCCATCCCTAAAGCTGACTCAATTGCACTTAAATTGGTCATTGCTGTCTTATATCTTTCGTCATCCGGATACTCTTTAATCAATTGTACTACACTACAAAAAGAAACGATGGCAGATTGGAATTTTTTTGCGTCCTGTTCCTGCGCACCCTTTTCAAAGTTCTTCTTGATCTCATCATCAAGTCGTTGTTTTGCCTTAGATAAATAAAAACTGGCCTGCCCATTATTAGGGCTAAGTAAAAGGGCCAGGCGAAACTCTTCCATAGCTCTAAAGTAATTTCCTTCCCTAAATTCCCTTCTTCCACTGTGGGTCAAGGCTTCAAGCTTCTTCTTCGTTTCAGGGTCATCAGCAGCGGCTTTTACAATGACTGATTCATTGAAAATTTCCAAATCAGTCGGGTTGCTCTTGCCAATTCTTTTTGGCGATGGGGCTTTTTTCTCTTCATCACCAAGCAAAATGAAAACAACCGCAATTAGAATAACTCCAAAAATAAGGAATTTAGACTTGCTGGTTGCATTGTTATTAACCGGTCTTTCAATCTTAAAATTTTCTTCTACTTCATTCTTCTGCGTCTTAAGTGGAACTTTTACTTTCACACCTTTTTTAATTTCTTTGGCCATCGCTGAATCAGGAGTGGCCTCTGCAATCATCATTTCAAGTGACTGTGTGATCGTGATGATGTTGTACTTAAATACCGTTTGCCCAATAACAATCTTTTCACCGTCATTTAACTTTTTCTGCTTAACTTTATGATCATTAACGATGATTCCGTTTTGTGCTCCAAGATCAGTGATGATGTAAGCATTTTCTGAAAAGGCCAATTCACCATGCTCGCGTGAAATTTTAGCATCAATAATCTGAATATCAGCCGTTTCACCACGGCCGATAACGACACGTTTTCCCGTCAGGTAATAAACATTTCCTTTATTGGGTCCCGTCATGCAAAGAAGACGATAGTGCACTCCAATGTCACTTGGATTTTTTAGCTCTGTCGTAATTCTTACGTTTGCTGCCATCTTTTCCTAATTAATTATCAAGTACAAATGAAATATAAAATCCTTTTGCAAACCCATCTTTACCCATCATCGAGTTTACCCAGATCATGTATGACTTACCTTGAAGTTCATACTGTCCAGACTGTGCTGTCCCTGAATTGTTAGCAGAGTTATCACATAGCTCAATCAAAGTTGCGGCGAATCCACGCTCTTTTGTAATATCTAAAATGTTCATTCCCGCTGCCATTGATTGCCTGATCCCGCACACGTCTTCACCAGGGCTATTAATCTTCACCAGATTTTTAGCGGAATTTAAAACAATAACTGGGCCTTGAGCACCATTCATAAATTCTAATAATGTATTAACGTATGAATCATCACCTTCAATATCATTTGGATCAACATCATTTTCATCACGTTGAAGCTCACGTATTCTTTGCAGTCCGGTATTGATAGCATTTCTCACCGGGCCTAATTCTTCAAAAAGAAGCTTACTGTCTACACTTCTTCTTTTACCTCTAAGACCTTCTTCAATCTGAAAACGTAACTCTTCAATAGGTCTTAAAGTTAAGTAATAAACTAAACCAAAGAATAAAATCCCTACAAGCAATGATGTAATCAACGATTCAAGGTATAATCTTGTACTCTTTGAAGCTTCAGAAGTCAGAGTTGTAGGAGCAAAACGAATCGCAATGATCCCTACTGATTCCTGTGTTCCTGTTTTGGGGTCATAGACAAAAATCTGCTTACCAATACCAATCTTCCCTCCCTCAAGAGATAAGATTCTGGCATCTTTTATATTTTTATTTTTAGAAAACCATTCCTTAATCTGAATTGAGACAGGATCATTAGTGTATTCATTTAATCTTGAAATCGGCCTTAAAACCCTTCCATCTAAATCGAATAACTCATAAGATTCAACCCCATCCTGGCTATCTCCATCTAGAAATGATGTATCAACTCTTTCCAGCGCTTTTTGTTCAAGTGCTTTAGTATTTGTACGGCTAATTTCATCCGCGTAGTGAGTTCCACGAATTCGAATCTCGTTCATTAGAACTTTTTTTGAATCTTGAAGAACCGGACCAATAGTTAATGTAATCGTGATTAAAGCAAAGGCCGCTGTAAAAATGGCCAAAAGAATGCGCCATTCATATTCTTGGTTCACCCCGTGAATAATAGGCATCAATTTATATTTAAATAACCAGAATATTTTCCCAACAATATTATCAGGAGGAGTCCCACCATTTAAAATTTCATCAATGGACTCTTCTCTCACCATTTGAGAAGCAACTTTTTTCTTTATGACGACTTTCTTTTCCTGAACGTAAACAACTTGTAAGATAGAATTGGGAAGACCAACCTTATCTCCAGTTTTTGTTGAGGCCTTTTTAATAATTCTTCCGTTTAAGAATGTACCATTGGCACTTCCTAAATCTGTAATGTAAACAACATCATCAGCAACTGTCACGCTCATGTGTTTCTTTGAGACACCTTCAACTGCGAAATGGATATCACAACCAGGATCACGTCCAAGAACGTTCTCTCCTTCTTTCAGAATGAATTCTTGTCCTCTTAATTTTCCACCAACAACAACTAATTTATACATATGGCCTCTAGCGTTTCTCCGGCATTTAGCCCTTTTTTCATTGTCCCTGCTTTCATTTCCAGAACATGGCTAGATTTAAAATAAATCCAGGTCATTTTCCAAGGAGACAGGCCGTATATAACTTTCACTATTTTAAAATTTTTATCCAAAAATAATACATCTAATGAATAGCGCATAAAAAAAGTATGAATAGAATTGCATGGACTAATTAAAAACCCATCGCATCCCGGTAAATCTGAAGAAAACATCAGCCCCATCATTCTCGAAAATATGTTTGTCGCCATCACCATTTTGTGTGAAACAACTTCACCATTTTTTTGTATCAGTTTATAAATTTTATTTTCCACCAATAAACTCCAGCACGATCGGCGCAAAGACGATCAAGAGAACTGATGGAATAATCAAAAAAAGCATGGGAAATAAAATTTTAGTCGCGGCCGTTGCACCTGCCTTCTCAACTTCTGATGATTTTTTTTGACGAATTTCTACGGCCAAGGCCTTTAGAATCGGACCAATTGAAGCTCCCACCGAGTCTGCCGCAATCAGCGTCGCCGAAAAAGATGAAATTTGAATCAAGTCAATTCTCCACGCCAGATTCCTCAAGGCTTCTGCTCTACTGGCACCAATTTTAATTTCACGAATAAGAATCTCAAACTCTTCAGTAAGTGGATTGGCCTTAGCTTTCTCAATAACCTTTGACATCGCCGCAATAAAATCCAGACCGGCCTCTACTGATAGCGCCAGCATATCCACAGAGAATGGCATCGCTCTAATAATCTCTTTTTGTCGATTCTCAATTTTTCCCTTAATCCAAAAATCAGGGTAGAAGAATCCAATAAAAGCGATCAACGGAATGATCTGTAATGGCCACGTTTCTTCTAAAAATGCTCTGATCAACATAAAGAGAATTGGAAACCCTATAATCAAGAAAAGCTTGAAAGCAAAAAAATCTTCAGGCGTTAAAATATTTGTCAGTCCTGCAGCCGCCAGCTTTCTACGGTATTTTTCTTTAAATGTTTTTTTGCTCTTCATTCCCGAAACAATCGGACTAAAATAGCGCTTAAAAAATGGCCTTGAATAACGAAGAATAATTCCATGCTTAGCGATTTCATCAACCTGAGTTTTACTGTCCTCAAGTTTTTCCTGCGCCTGGAACTGATCTTCATCCTGGAAGATAGTTTTAGAAATTAAAAATACAGCAAGACCAATAAGAATTAATCCCGCGTAATAAAGAAGCGAGGCCCCTTCATAAACTGTATTTCCATTTAATTCTTTACAGGCCGCTTTTTCATTGGCCGAACATGCTTTTTGAAAATTTTCACGTGCGAGTCTTGCACCAGTTTTCCTTTCTGCAGGATCTTCACTCTTTCCAAATACAACTTCAGGATATTTTTTGTATATTAAACCTAGTTGATAACAATTTGCGAATTGCTCTGCTTCGCAAGACTGTTTATATAGCTCAATGAGTTTACTCTCAGTCATACCTTCATACGACTGAGCAAACACATTAACGCTCATAAATATTGTAAGGATTAAGCCTATGCTATATAAGACTTTCCTCATTCTATCTCCATCATAACTTAATGATATCAGATAAATGAAAATACTGATGAGGTGTCTATGATGTGGAAATATTGTCCCTTAGGGAAAATAGCAGAGAGCTAAGCTCTGCTATTTTTTTCTGCGATTTGTTTTCTTAAATTCTCAACAAACATCTGAGTCTGTTTGCGATTAAACTTCTTTTCTAAATCTGGAATATAAATTGGTTTGTATTCCGTGAAATAAGCTTTTTTATGTTCTTCAATACGTGCCAATCTGTCAGCAAAATCCGATGCCTTAATTGTTTTATCTTTTTGAGCTTTCTTTAATCCTTCCAGACCAAGCATAGCTTCAGACATATCTCTATACTCGACTAAATCACTCCCTGCACGGATGGCCATCATGGCCGCTTCACCTGTTCCACGATGAGCAGTGATCGCTCCCATCTGCATATCATCAGAAAGAATTAATCCTTTGTACTTTAGTTCGTTTCGAAGAATAGCGTGGGCCTTTGGAGATAATGAACATGGAAGTTCCGGATCAATATCTTCTACAATTATGTGGGCCATCATGATCATATCAACTCTTGCCTTCACTGCTTTAATGAATGGCTGAAGTTCTTCATTTCTAATTTCTTCTAACGGTTTTTTTACAATAGGTAGATCGTAGTGAGAATCTTTTAATGTGTTTCCATGTCCAGGAAAATGCTTCGCACATGACATTAAATGGTTTGTTTCAAAACCTCTGATCATTGATGAAATAAACTTTGATACAGTTTCATGGTCTGTTCCAAAAGCTCTATCCCAGATAACTTTGTTCTGATCGTTGTTCCAGATATCACATACCGGGGCCAGGTTTAAGTTAATCCCACAAGCAAGTAACTCTTCGGCCATAATTGTCGCTACTTCAAAAACCATTTTTGGTGAATCAAGTTTTGCGATTTCCAGCATTGGAGGAAATTGAGTGAATTGAGTCTTAAATCTAACAACTCTCCCACCTTCATGATCTGTACAAATAAATAATGGATATTCTTTTCTTAAAACCTGAATGCTATTAACTAGCTCAGCTAACTGAGCAGGAGATTCGTAGTTTTTTGAAAATAAAATAACTCCACCGATATCTTCTTTTTCGATAAATTTCTTTTCTTCATCGTTTAGAGTAAGACCTGATAGTCCAGTGAAAACAAGTTGCCCAAGTTGATTCATACTTAACCTTTATTTGGATCGAGATAATCCCTCAACCCATCTCCTAATAAATTTAATCCTATAATTAATCCGGCCATCGTTAAACTTAAAATCATCGCAATATGCGGGGCCTCAAGTAAAACGGTTTTAGCAGCTGAAAGCATGGCCCCCCAAGAATAAGGGCTACCACCTAATCCTAAAAATCCTAGTGCTGCTTCACTAATTATAACACCACTAATTCCTAAAACCATATTAACAATCATGACTGGCAAAATAGCTGGGATAATAACCGTAAAAAATAACCTTACTTCGCCAATCCCAATCGCTCTGGCCCCTTCAACATAAGTCAAGGCCAATACACGCTTAGATTCTCCGCGAGCTATTTTTGCATATCCTGGCCATCCAGTGATAACCATCGCAAAAATTAATCCCTGCATCGATTGTCCAGTTACGGCCATAATCATAATAGCAATAAGAATACTTGGAAAAATAAACACCAGATTGATGGCCATATCAAAGACCAGCTTAAACCAGCTCGGTGCTTTGATTGCCATATATCCCATTAGGATTCCAATTGATGCTGTTGCAAGCGTGACAATTAAAGACAAACTTAGAGAGTATGTTAATCCTGCTGATAAAACTTCCAAAAGTGATCTTCCCAGAAGATCCGCTCCTAAAGTTAATCCTTTTGTAAAAGGCAGTGCCAGCTCAACTTTCATATCCAGTTCTGGCATGTACGGTTTAAGGATTGAGCCTTTTATCGTATAACGATAAATAAACCACGAAAGTGCCCAGACCACATAAAGTGATAAAATACCAATTCCCCATCTCATTTCTTTGGTAAATTTTCCCATTTTAACTCTGTGTTCTCGGGTCTAATTTTTCATTGATGTAATCAATAAGAAAATAAATCACCATGTACATAACAGTTGAGTAAACGATAACACCCTGGACGATTGGATAATCACGATTTTGAATTCCATCAAAAAGAAGTGACCCCATTCCCGGTATATCAAAAATAGTTTCTGTAATCATAGTTCCAGCAATAACAACTGAAAGTTGAATTGAAACAACATTTAAAATTGTTGGAAGACAAACCTTTAAGATTCTTAACAGGATCGCAATATCACTCAATCCCTTAGAGCGTGTCACCATCACCCATTGAGAATGGGCCTCTTCAAGATATTTATTTCTAGTCACTCTCATAAC
>JBEIPV010000188.1:0-3803 GCA_040376855.1 Bacteriovorax sp. | reverse complement strand
CTGTTTTTGGATCTTTTAAAAGTGTGTCGTAATTGGCCGTCAGGATAATCACCTCATTGGGGCTGACTAATCCTTTTTTCTCCCAGACAAAATTCACACCTGTTTGAGGTTTTTTATCAACAAGCCCTTCAAACTCAATCTTGCTCGAAGAAGCATTTTTACTGTTGTAAGTTTTAAGTTTATTTTCTAAATAATCCTGAATTTTTTTATGTCCAGGAGATCCAACCAATCGGTTAGGTCTTCCGCTCGCAACGAATTCGCGTATATTGTTTTCGATATCAGTTCTAGGCATTCTCTCAATGACAGTTCTGATGGCATAATTGTTTTTAATTTTTTGTTCATAGGCCTGATACTCGAAACTAAAAGTATTCGATAATGGCATTAAAACAAGAGCAGCTACTGCAAAATTAAAAGCGCAGCTTTTCAAGATGATTGGTTTTTGATTCTGTAGCTTCTGCATCCGCGTCCTCTTTTTTATCTGGAAGTGCATTGTAAGACCATGGGCTGAAGACTCCACTGGTTTCAACTAATGCAGATCCAATCACTTTTCCTTTATCCAACTGACGGTTGTAAAAAACCAGAAATTGTCCGGCCACCAGAAGACCTGGTCTTACTTCATCAAACTCAACCAGGGCCATATTATTATTTTTTAGATAAAGTCTACACGGGATTTTTTCTGCTTTAGGGCCCATCTTTACATAGCAGTTCATAGGTTGTGACATATCGAGATTAGCAGCAGGAGTAAAACCTGTTACCAAGACCTCTCTGTATTTAAGTCTATTGGGGTAATCGATAAAAATATTTCCCTTATAAGAAACAATCGAAATAATTTGCTTTAAAGGATCTATCTGTATTTCTTTTTTCTTATCAAAGCTCAGATTAGACTGCCCGATGTGATAGTGGTGAATCCCCTGGTGCTCACAAATAGAAGCGTCAGTTGTATAGTCGTAAATATTTCCCGTTCTTCGTAAATCTTTTGGACTTCTTGCCTCTACTAACTTACTCATGCGTGGATCATGCATAATATGAGCGTAGTTGCTTTTGATTCGAGGAATGAAATCTACTTTAATAAGTTCACTGATTTTTTCTACTTCTTTTTTTCTGATTTCAGAAAGCGGAAGAATAAGATTTTCCAAGTGGCGTTGCTCTAATCTGGCCAGCGAATAAGACTGGTCATGTTCTAAATCGTTGGCGACCATCAATTCAAAAGATCCGGTCTTTTGGTTCTTTAAAACTTTTGCATAATGAGCACTGGCCACTAAAGTTGTTTGAAATTTTTTTGCTTTATCTAAAAGCACATCAAGTAAAACAGTATTCAAATAAACTAGCGGCTCAAAAGTTTGACCGCTTAGAATTCTTCCCACTAAAGGATCTAAAACTTTATCTGTAAAAATATCTGCAGCGTTAACAGCGTAAAAAGGAATGTCTAAATAGTTGCAAATGTTTTTAATCTTGTTGAGATCAAGCACAGCAACGTCTGCAAAAGGTCCGCTTTCTTCGCCGTCAGCAAATAATTGCAAACCGATACCGATACATTTGTACCCTTGTTTTTTTAAAAGATAAGCAGCAACAGTGGATTCCACCCCGCCGGTCATCGCAATAAGAACTGTTTTGGAATTGGCCTTTTCAATCATGAAACAATTATATCTTGTTCTTTTATTTTTAGGGACTGTTTTAAACAGTGGAAAAGAATGAATCCCGACTATCGCAATCAGGTAATCTTTTTCTTAAGCCACACTCATCAAAAGCCGATGAGATGCTGATGACTAAAATCAACTTCGAAGAAAACTTCGAAATCTATTTATTTACGTACGAAAATGTGGATCTTGGGCCTTCGAAGCTCAATGAATTCCTGTCGTTTTTGAAGTTTCACAAAGTGGGCCTTCCATTTAAATTTTCATTCGTAAGTAAGGAAGCAAGTCTCATCCCGGAAATGACGTTAAATCAAAATATCCTGATTGATTTTTCTCCCAACTCGCTAACCGAGTCCAAAGAGGTTCAATTTCAGGAATTTTTAAAAGACCCAAAAAATCGTGCTCTGGAAGAGCTTTATAATACAATTGCCCTTCCTCATGAAATGCCGGCCCAATCTGATGCGCAGATGAAGAAAGTCTGTTCTCTGATAAAATCTTTGCTATATGAAGGCCAATTTCTCTTTTTTGAAGAACCTGAAATCGATTTAGGGCCAGAAACTCTGAAGTTATTCACGGCCGCTTTGAGAGAGCATGCAAAACAGCGCCAGATGAATATCTTCGTTTATTCTCAGAATCTCCCTCTGTGGACGCCACAATCCCATAAAATAGTTGAAAGAAAAAAGGATTACAGCTTCCAGGTTTCTTCCATCTCAAGAAACTACGAATGGGAAGATGAACGCGCTCAGTTTTACAAGAAAACGGCCGGTGAACAGTCTGACAATGGACTCACATTCCTCATCCCGGACAATAAAAAACGCTCAAATAACGCCGCTTAATATTTGACAAGTCTAGTATGAAATCGAGATAATGATTTCATTATGGCAAAATCTAAACCAACACTGAATTTTATCGACCTATTCTCTGGCGCAGGCGGACTGTCATGCGGTCTTGAACTCGCAGGGATGAAATGCGTTTTAGGTGTTGATATGGACAAATATGCGATTGAGACTTTCAAGGCCAATCACCATTTTGCTGAAACATACTGTGGCTCGATCGTTGATCTTACAGCTGCAAAAATTAAATCATTAACTGGCAATCAAGAAATCCACGCTGTCGTGGGTGGACCTCCTTGTCAGGGCTTTTCGACTGTTGGCCTGGGGAATCCTAACGACACAAGAAACTCTCTTTTTAAAGAATTTATCCGCGTAGTAAAAGTCACTAACCCATCTTATGTGGTTATTGAAAATGTAACGGGTCTTCTTGCTAAGAAAAATGAAAAAACCATTCAGGAAATTTTTAAAATTTTTAATAAAATGGGTTACACGTTAGACGTTCAGGTGATGTCATCTGAAAACTACGGTGTTCCAGAGCGCAGAAGACGCACGATTATTTTAGGATCAAGAATCAATACAACGATTACTTTCCCTAAAATGCAAGCAAAGATCATGACTGTTGGTGATGCTCTAAAAAATCTGAAAAATACTTCTGGTAAATACTTCAACCATGACATTGAAGCTGCTCATATTAAAAATGACCTTGATCGCGCACGTATCGCTTGTATCCCAGAAGGAAAAGGCGTTCGTTATGAGATCGACGAAAAAACTTATTTTAAATCAAAAAAGTTAAAACTTAATGTGAATTGGAAAGAGCTAAGAGAAAATCGCTTCAGACAGACAAAGTTCCAAAGACTCGATAGAAAAAAGCCAAGTCCAACGATTATGACTCACAGACATAACTATTTTCACCCAACTGAAGATAGATACCTGACTCAAAGAGAAGCAGCAGCTCTTCAAAGCTTCCCGAACGATTTTAAATTCTATGGAACACTTTCAGCACAGTGGAGACAAATCGGTAATGCCGTTCCTCCTCTACTAGGTAAGGCAATCGGAACAGCACTTCTTTCAATGCATGCTGAAAAGTCTGCGGCGAAAAACTCTAAGCTTGAAAAATCGGTAACGACAAAAGACCTGGTTATCAACGTAAGAAAGAAGGCCTTCCTTTACAAAGACGCGCCAACTATTTCTTAAATTCAATAATAAATGTCGTGTGAGGAGCGCTATTATCGATAGCGAGACTTCCTCCGTGGGCCTCAAGGATTTTTCTGCATAAAGAAAGACCCAGGCCTGAACCTACTCCTCTATCTTTAGTCGTAAAAAAAGCATTGAAGAT
>JBEIPV010000191.1:0-3698 GCA_040376855.1 Bacteriovorax sp. | reverse complement strand
GGCCGCATGTTAGAAGAACGTGGCATCACTTCATATGAAGACTTCATCATGCTTTGTAAAAATCCTGAGTTCGTTAAAGAACTGGGAATTAATGAAGTGTCAGTTGAAGGATACCTCTACCCTGAAACTTACGACTTTGCTCCCAATCTTCCCGCTGATACTGTTATCAAAACCATGGTAAAAGAGTTCAGAAAAAAAATGATGAGCGTTGATATTTCAAAATCAAAAATGAGCCTGGAAGAAATTGTCACCCTGGCCTCAATGGTAGAAAAAGAAACTGGTGACAAAAGTGAAAGACCACTGATTGCCGGAGTTTTTTTAAATCGTTTAAAAATTAAAATGCGCCTGCAATCTGATCCGACAACTATTTATGGAATGTATGAAAGATACGATGGAAACATCACTAAAAAAGATCTTTTAACTCCAAGTGAGTATAACACTTATACTATTAAAGCTCTTCCAATCGGGCCCATCTCTAACCCAGGCGTGGCCTCAATCAATGCCGTTTTAAATCCTGCTCAACACAAGTATTTATACTTTGTAAGTCAGAATGATGGACGTCATATTTTTTCTGAAAGTTATGGTCAACACCAGGAAGCAGTTGTGAAATGGCAGAAGACAGCGAAGAACCGCGAAGGAAAAAGCTGGCGCAACAAACCTGTTGAGAACGAAGCACCAGCTACTACAAAATAATTAAAGTTCCGGATAAGTAGCATAAAGAGTACGACGTGCGTAATCTCTTACCAGCATGTCTTTGTCTTCAGATAATCTCTTAAGTGTTTCAAGTGGAGTCAGTGGGTTCTTTGCAACTTCATGACGAACAGTAATTGAAACGTGACGAGTAAGGATATCTAAAATACGCGGTGATGCGTTTTTAGATTTTGCCAGCTCAAGTGCTACACCTGGCTTATCTTCTTTTAGAAATTGAAATTGTTTTTCTTCATCACGGCTCTCGCGCACGATTGCCAGGTATTCTTCAGCGAACATTTTGGATCCCCTATTTTCTTTTTCCCCATAATAAAGGTCACTCAAAAACTTGTAAACTTTTTTGACGAAAAGGCCCCCTAAAGTTGTCCATTATTCAGTCATTCTGGCACCTCTGGCCCCTCTCAGATGAAAGGTAATGGTAGTTTTTTCCCTTGTGTCAAATTCATAAACCAATGTACACTAGTTGGATAAAGTTTCTTCTGGTCCTACGACTGGAGCGAATTCAGGGTTATTAGTTTTTTAAAGAGGAATGTATGGATAAGGCTAAAATGGAAAAATTTAAGGCACTACTTCTTCAGGCGAAGGTAAAGATCATGAACGGCGGTATTCTACGCAGTACTGAGGATCTTCAAGTTTCATCTGACGACCTTTCGGACGAAGCTGACCTAGCTACTTCAGTTATCAATCAACAAGTCACATTTAATATGCGCCAACGCGAACTGGTAAAACTTAAAGCTATCGATGAAGCGCTTTATAGATGCGAACAAGGCAGCTATGGACACTGTGACGAGTGTGATGAGTCTATCGGTGAGAAACGCCTTGAAAACCAGCCGTGGACTACTCTGTGTATCACTCACGCTGAAGAGCAAGAAAGAGAAAACCAGAAATTTATTAAAGCTATCTAAAACCAATCTCTCACAACAATTTTGATATAAGAAAGGCCTCCATTATGGAGGCCTTTTTATTTGTACATGGCGCTGAGGGGGGAATCAACACCAGTTACTTGATCTTGCATTATAATTGCGACGTGGCTTCTTTCCACTCTTCTGAGACGACTCTGCGGGAGTGTCATTTGGCTCTACTGGGTGGCGGCTTTCAGGCTTTCTTTGGATGGTATTTTCAGTTGTACCCCAGTGGTTTGTTATCTCATGGTTTTCACAAGAGAACAGTGCCAGGGACATGAACATAAAGAGTAAGTAAAATCTAAGTAATCCATTCTTCATATAAACCTCTAATCCTTGAGGGTGCCCATAATGGGCCTGGTACATTTTATAAAGCAATCCACAGGCCATTTATTTAGTGTCATTTTTTCACTGGCCGACCGCTCTACGGCAACTTGGACTAGGATGGATTTAAGTGGAAAGTTTTCAAAATCTGTTTAAACTTTTTACACCTCACTAAAGTTTTATCAATTGTTTTGACAGAAGTGACTCTAACCCCTGAGAACGCTTGAACTTCAGCTTGGCCCGAAGCGTGCAATTCATGGGGGAAGAACCATTAAGCAACACATGTTTGTTGCTGGATCAAAATTAAGGGATGATTATGAAGACGAACACCATGAAGATGATTATTAAAAGGATTGTTGTACTTAATGTACTAGCGACAATTTCTTTTTCATCTTTTGCTCAGTCAAACATTCAAGGAAATCTTCCAAGAGTTCAAACTCAAAGATCGGAAGAGAAGTCGTACTTCGATCCAAAAGATTTAACATCTAATTATGTAAGCTGGGGTATCAACCCGGAAAATCCTGCGTCTATTAATTTATTAGAGGCATGGAAAAAATTTAAAAAGAAAAAAGAAATTATCGTAGCAGTAGTAGATACAGGTATCGATCCAGTTCACCCTTTCCTTGAAAAGAATATCTTTGTTGAGCAAGGCCGAGTTGATGAAAACAACTTTGGTGTCGACTTTTCTAAAGATAAAAAAGGCAAAGGTGCACCACTTGATCAACATGGCCATGGAACTCACGTTTCAGGGATCATTAAAAGTATTTACCCTGACGTAAAAATTCTTGCACTTAAATATTACAACCCGACAGCATCGGGAATTGATAACTTAAACTCAACTGTTGAAGCTCTAAGATATGCAGTAGACAACAACGTTGACGTGATTAATTACTCTGGTGGTGGACCTGAGGCCGCTGTAGAGGAGTTAAGAATTTTAAAAGAAGCAGAAAGAAAAGGGATTCTGGTTGTAGCAGCCGCTGGTAACGAAGAATCAAATATTGATGATAAAAAGAAAGCTTATTTCCCGGCAAGCTACGGGTTAAAGAATATCATCACTGTTACTGCTCACGATGAAGACTTAAAGATTTTAAGTTCATCAAACTACGGACGTGCAAGTGTTGATATCTTTGCACCTGGTTACCGTATTAAATCAAGTCTTCAAAATGGTCGCGCTGGATACTTAACTGGAACGAGTCAGGCAACTGCATTCGTAACTGGAGTTGCAGCACTTATTAAGTCTCAATACCCTAACCTTGCGACTGAAAAAATTAAAGAAATCATCAAAGCTTCTGCTAAAAAAGAATCTTCAATGGAAGGAAAATGTGCAACTGGTGGGCGTTTAGATGCAGCTTCTGCTCTAACACTTGCTGCTCAATTTGCTGGTGAATCAGATCTTCCAAATCGTCAGCTAGCGACGAAAAAAGAAGAAGGAAAAATTATTTACCGACTTGCGAACTAATTATTTCATAATAAGTCACGGCCAGAGTTACAACTGTGGTCGTGATCAATAAAGTCTTTAACCAATACTCAATTCGAATCCCCATGACACGTTCATTTAAGAGCTGTTCAGTCCATGGTTTAGCAAGCTTGTTTTCCAGCTTACTCTCCTGCAAATACTCTAAAATTTTCTGGGATAAAAGAGGCCCGGTTTCCATGATGCGCCCTTCAACTTTCTGTTGAAGCATGACAGGGCCTATTCCGTATCGTAAAAGCTCATCCATGAGCTCTAACATCTCAACATAATAAAACCTGCGGTTCTCATTG
>JBEIPV010000030.1:0-27220 GCA_040376855.1 Bacteriovorax sp. | reverse complement strand
AGCACTCCCCATTTTTCACCTAGTGCTGAAATGGTTCTCAAGTTTTCCATGAGATCAATTTCATCTATTTCTAAATTGCACTCATGAGTGAATCTTTTATTGAGTTTGACACTAAAGCGAAAATAATCAGGAGTAGCACTCGCCCATTTTTTATAAGATTTTTCTTTATGATCTTTATAGAATGAAGAATTTATTTCAACAGCATCAAGTCGAAGCGAATAACGCTCCAGATGACTGCCCACTATTGGAAAATGCTCTACTGCTATTTTAGGAATACTCCAAGCAGTTGTTCCTACGTAAATCATGAAACTCCATTTTTAAGAGGATATTTGCCCCCTTTTTCATTGTGTTTTCAAATTTAGAATCCAAACGAACATATTCACTACTTCTTACTTGAGAATGACATCTGTCACTATTTTTTAATCTTCCCATACATTTAACGCTTCTTTCATCACATCTACTTGATCAATAAAGATGAGTAAAAACTGATCTTCTCGCGTTGAAATGAGAAAATGATCCACATTGTTTTCATCTACGGTCATAAGGACCTCCTTAATATTAATAATTAGCAATCATGAGGCCAATGGCACATATGATGCATATTAGATTAAAGAGGGAGGACATATGAACATTATTGAAGACATTAAATGTATGGGTGAAAAATTTAAACATTGGTTCACTGCTACAGAACAAGATTTAAAAGGACAATCAACTCAAGAAAGCAGAAATGCTCAGGATCATGCTTTTACTGATGACGAATTAATTGATCAAGCAGGTATGGAAAGTTTTCCAGCAAGTGATCCTCCTGGACATAGATCTAAATCGCAAAAAGATAGAAAAGATCATCACTGCTAAAATTAGACTAAGTATTTATTAGGTGAATGATGTATACGAGGTTGTGAAAGTTCTTTTACAACCTCTGCTGCCAAAGAATTCTCATCATTCCTGCATAAATCTGCAAGCGAGATCATTCCACATAAATTTTCATCTTCATCGACGACAGGAAGGCGCTTAATCTGATTATCTTCCATGATCTGACAACAATCATTGATATCAGTGAAACTCTTGACGACAATAGCTGGGTAAGACATGAACTGCTCAACATTCATCGCTGCAGGATTTAAACCTAATGCAACCGCTCGAATGCATATATCCCTGTCTGTGATGACACCCATAATCTTTTTTTCTGAACGGCTATAGACCACAGGAATTTCACCACAGTCGTACTTGAGCATTAGTTCTGCTACATCAACTAACCCCATTTCGGGTAAGCAATAAGCTGGATTTTTAGTCATGATCTCATCAACACGTTTCATAAACGCCTCCTGATTAGTTCAATGAAATAAGATGCAATCAAGATACCACTAGGCTAGTATGAATTGAGGAAAAACTTATGACATCAATTAATGAAACTCTCAATATTGCCCTATTCTGTGATTTCGAAAATATCGTCTTAGGGGTAAGAGACACCAAATACCCAAATTTTGACATCCAAAGCATCCTGGAGAGACTCCTTTTAAAAGGAAGTATCGTAGTAAAAAAAGCTTACTGTGATTGGGATCGCTACAAAGATTATAAAAAGGCCATGCACGAAGCGGCCTTTGAGTTAATTGAAATTCCACACGTCAGACAATCAGGAAAAAACTCCGCTGACATACGCATGGTCGTAGATGCCCTGGATCTTTGTTACACAAAATCTCACGTCGATACTTTTGTCATCCTAAGCGGTGACTCTGATTTCTCCCCCCTGGTTTCAAAACTTCGTGAAAATAATAAACGCGTTATCGGCATTGGGGTTAAAGATGCCACTTCAAGTTTATTAAGTGCAAACTGTGACGAATTTATTTTCTATGATGACCTAATCCGCGCTCATCAACCTTCAAAAAAAGATCATTCCAAAAAATCTCCAACTGTTCCTGTTTCTAAAAAACAAGAGGCCATGAACTTCGTTGTAGAAACAATAGAGGCCTTGACCGATGAAAGAGGTGAAGAAGAGTTTTGGGGCTCAATGGTAAAACTCACAATGAAAAGAAGAAGACCTGGCTTTACAGAATCTGCCTATGGATACCAATCGTTCAGAGAATTAGTTGAAGATGCTCAAAAGAACAATCTTCTCATTATGAATCGTAACGATAGATCCGGGCAATACACTATTCGCTTGGCCGGTGATCACTAAGATCCCTTCTCATTCATGGCATGAAAGATGCTTCTATTCTTTGTATTAACCATGGAGGATCGTATGGTACAAAAAATAGACAAAGAAAATAAAGACTCAAAAAAATCAATCGCCAATTCAACCAATGCGACTGATAAAAATCAATCACAACAACTAGGCAAACAATCTGGCCATAAAGCTGGAAAAAGTGCCACACGCAGGAATGATCCATCAGGATTGCCAAAATACCGATAGCATGCGAGTCAGGAATTCCCTGTTTCTCATGCGTACTAAAAAAGGAGATGATTATGGCACGCAAACCAGACACACTCACTTATAAAGAATTTAATAAACTCACCGACCATACTGATACACATCATGACCCTCTTCCAAGCGAAGTTCTCTTTGATGACGAAAACGGTAATCAATTAGAAGAAACACTTATGGGAATGGAGTACGAGCTCGAAGATATGGATGAACTCGAAGATGAAGAAGATCATGAGATCGCTCTCGAGCTTTCTGAAGAAGATTTGGAAGAGGATGAAGACCCAGAAGACATCAACGCTGATAGATCAGATGAGATGGATGAAAGTGCTCAGTACGAAGGTCATCACGTCTAGAGCGCTCAACTTAGGCTTCTAAATTGCACAGAGAAAGCCAAGGAATATTCCTTATTAAGGAGAAAAACATGCAGAATGATACATTTTTAAATGACAGTGGAAGATCAACCACTCCCGTGCGTGAAGGATCAACAACCAAGGCGATTGAACATCAAACAATCAAAATTCCTTCATCATACTTTTTAGTAGCTGCAGGTGGAGCTGTTGTACTGTCTTTAGGTATCGCTCTAATGAGCGAGAAAAAAGGATGGGCTAACTTTGTGGGGAATTGGGTACCAAGTCTTCTGCTTTTAGGTGTGTATAACAAAATTGTAAAAACACATGGTTCAGATAAAACTGAAATGCCAAGCCGCTTTCATTAAGTAAAATATTCCACCAAACAATGTTTGGTGGAATCTATTTAAAAAAAGTTTTTCCCGATATCATCTTTTTCAACAAGTCCTTCAAAGTGCCCGTTTAAATCCACAACTGGAATTCTCTCAAGGTGATTGGCCCGCATCACATTCAAACATTCTTCTAAAGTTGAACTATCGAGCACAACTGCAGGAATTTCTCTCATACATTCAAGCGCACTCACATCTGAAGGCATATCGGCCTGCTCAATCTCGGGAAGATCCATATCAGCAAGACTCACCAATCCTACTGGATGTTTAGTGTCTAGCGAATCGACAACCAGAATCTCATCGTAATCATATTTTTTTAATAAATACTTTATCTCGGCCACTCTCATGTCCGGTGTGCATAAAACAGGATTAGTGACCATGACATCTGTTACTAAATTCATTTTAAACTCCTACATCTTTCTTTTTCCAATTATCTGGATCTTTATGAGAAAATTGATTTTTCTTCTTTTCTAAGATCGTATCTTTGCGCTTTATATCTCCGCCGAATTCAGCAATCTCTTCAGAAGTCGCCCCGACTCTCCTCTGCTGATCTGGAATCCAATCGTCTTGAAGATTTTTATCCAAACTTTTATCACGGTTATTTTCTCTAGTAATACTCATGTCTAATCTCCTATTTTTAAGGCAGAATTTTTTCATAGCTCATAAAGATACTGCATCAAATATGCCATAAAAAGATGATATTCACGGGCGATTTGCCCCTTAATTTGACTCTATGTCAGCAGTTGTTTTTCTGTCACAAGACCACGGTAATGCCCTTGTTTATCAGTCACGGCCACTTGCTCTATATTATTCACAATCATTAATTTTAAACATTCATCAACAGTCGCATCCTCTTCAACTGCGCGCATGCTTTTAGACATACACTCTATAACATTATGAGCATACCTATTGTTGAGATCAGCTTTGCTGATGGCCCCAATAATCATATGGTTTTTATCTACGACAGGAATTTTTGAGCACTTATATTTTTCCATCAATATCTTAGGTACATCTAATTTTGACATTGGCGAACAACATACAAATTCTTTTAACATTATTTCTCTGACCCGATCCATATAATCCCTCCTAATAAAGCAAGCTATTATTTGCAATCCATAGACCAAGCTCAGTGCATTGATTTTTTTGGCATCGAATCTGCAATTATAAAAATGGGACGACAAGGCAAAACTATTTTATTGCATATGTCTTTGCGCAAGTTACATCGAGTTCGTACTGTTCTGGAGAGGTAGGATGTCATAATCCAACAAAACATACTGGATCCAGACTAAAAAGGAGACGATTTCGTCATCGACACTCAAGCTCGAAAACTCTTGATCCCAATGTCAATAAGGGCCATCCTTCGGGGTGGCCTTTTTGATTTGCAACTTTCCAGTTGTCATTAAAGAATAAAACTTCATAATCATATGTATGAATGACATTAATAATCTAAAAAAAGAACTCGACGAGAAAATCCATAACCTGTTTCATGATAACAAAGCTTATCTTGATTACTTGCTACAGACTAAAAACAACTTCCTCTATCGCTACCTGGAAACCTCTAGCGACAAAAATATTTCTATTCAAAGTCTAGACTCTAAAACTCTCATGGCAGAAAGTTTTGAATCTAATATGGGTGATGCTTTTAAGATTAGCGATAAAGAGATTAAAGACGGCATTAAGACCCTGGCAAAATCAGTTCCACGCGAACAAAACCCCCGTGTGAGATATTCACTTAAAACAACACTAGAAGATTTTAAAGCTGATAGTGGAAAAATCGTCATTGAAGCGGCCGTAGATTGGGGATTTCCTGATTTCTTAAATCAGAGCTCCACAAGTAAAAAGAAGCGTGTAAGTTTTTCTTATAACGATCCAAACGTTTTTAGAAAAGAGCTGGCCCTAAAATATGAAGAGGCCTGCGAGATTTTTAACTAGCCTTATGCTTCATCATAACAAAGGTGGCCGAATACTCACATAAATGAGTTTTTTCATCCTGAATGAAAACATAGGCCGTGATATGAATTTTGCTAAAACCATTTTTTGCCAACTTCTCTAAAAAAAGACTCTGATCTGAAAGCTTAACTTCAGACCTCACATGAAAATCCCCATGAACTGGTTTGTGATAACGAATGCTCCCTTCTCCAATAACCAGATCGTATTCATGCAAGTTTTTTGATATTTGCATCGAGTACATCAAACCATAACAGGCCGATGTGCAGGCCGAATACAGGCTACCACCAAAGACCGTTCCTTTATGATTGTGATTAGGTCCAAGCGGAACAGAAATCATGCAACTTAAATCGGTAAATTCGACAAATTCCACTCCCATGTTTTTAACAATCGGGATTTCTTTTTCAATAATGTTTTGAATATTTTCTGTCATATTCATATTATATCTCAACTGTCTGGATATTAGCCACTTTGAGGAATTTTTTCCACGCAACTTTCTTCCCGCCCATCTATGCCCCATCTCTTGACGCAAACTGCATCAATTTCCATAGTTTAAAATTTGGTATTAATTCTGCAATTATTAAATCAGGAACTACTCATTGAGGGTATTTTTATGAATAAGATGACCAAAGAAAAGACCGACGTTGTGAGTGTAATTTTAGATGATCATGATTTATTAAGTACGTTTGCAAACTCACTAAACATTGAGAAGACTGAAGAATTTTCCTTATCAAATATTTCTGAAAGTTCTTTGGGAAGATTTCAAAAAATAAAGTACAACCTCTGGAAAAAAGCAAAAGAGATTATGAAATTGTTATCCAATAAAATTCAGGTGCTCACTGTTTTAACTGAGTACAACTTAAAAAAAGAAGAAAAGAAAATAAGGAGTCACTATGATGATTTATAAAACAAATGGAGAAAGAGACAATGAAGATCACCCGGATATCTCTCATATCCCCAATGATTATCCTATTCCATCACAAAATCCGGACAAAAAACCTGTCCCTATTCCAGCAAATGAACCAAGTGAGCCAGATATCCCGGGTCCTCTTCAAGCACCTATTCGCGAGCCTGGTAGAAACCCAAAGATAAGAGTTTTAAATATCGAAAGCTAATATGATTGTAAAAGGTCCGTGATGCGATTATCATGTCGTTCATGGCACTAAAAGCAACAATCTTCAAAGTAAAACTTTCGCTTTCTAATATGAACATTCATCATTATGAAGACTATTCTTTGACGCTCGCAAGACACCCATCAGAAAATAGTTTGCGTATGATGGCCCGTCTGCTGGCCTTTGCAATGAATGCTCAGGAAGAAAACCTTACCTTTACCAAAGGTATCAGTGATGACACTGAGCCAGACCTATGGAAAATCAATTACGATGGGTCAATTGATCATTGGATTGAATTAGGGCATCTCGATGAGAGAAGAATCCGTCAGGCGGCTTCTAAGGCCAAAAAATTATCGATCTACACCTATCAGGGCAATCAAAGCCTGACATGGTTTGAATCTATAAAAAACTCCACAGATCGCTTCGACAATGTCGATATCGGCCATTTCTCTTTTCCTGATGACCAGACAATTGAAGACTTGGTTGAGCGAGGAATGAATATTTCATGCTCAATTGAAGACAATGAAATCTGGCTTTCAACTGAAACTGAAAGATTGCTGGTGACGCTGACAATGCAAAAAAACTCTCACCTGTAAGATTATTGAAATATTCATTTGACGAATAAATCCACGTATCGCTAGTCTAAATCTAGAAAATTTACTCTCAAGGATGAAAGTACAATGAAAACTCTTCTAGCGCTGATCTTAATAATCCCTGCAACTCTCATGGCCAATATAGAACATGCTCCTCCTTCTTTTAAAACAGAAGGCGGCAAAGGTGTTTTTGTCGACTTTAAAAAGGCCGATTATTTTCTAAATTATGATGCGGAAAAAAAAACGCTGACAGCTGAATCCACAATTACCTTTGAATCCTTTGAAGAAGGAATGCCCGTTTTCGATATGGTTGAGAATCCTATCACTTTTCTGGTAGACGGCCAGAGTGTTTCGACCAAAGTGATCAACTCTACTGATAAAGACACATGGTTTAGAATCGCTTTAAAAACTCTTAAGCCAGGGATGCATACTTTTACAGTAATCTCACCCATTACAATGGGATTGAATTTTTTACCAAATGGTGTCTCTTCTGCTTTTTGGCTTAACGATTTAGGAGACCGCTCTTTTCTGGAAGCCTATTTACCGGCAAATTTTGAATACGATCAATACAAAATGACTTTTTTCATTGATTTTAAGACAATGCATAATCAAAAAATACTTTCTAACGGTGTTGTCACAAAAAAAGCTGATAATAAATTTATTGTCGAATTTCCCGAAACATATAATTCTTCTGCTCTTTATTATCATACAACTCCAATTGGAAGATTCCCGGAAAAATCGTTTAACTTTGCATCTATTGATGGCAAAGAAATTCCCGCTGTTATTTACTCGAACGATTCTTCCCTTGATTTGGAATATGTAAAAAATAAAGTCACAACGATGATTCAAAATCTTGAAGCCTCTTATGGACCTTGGTTACATAAGAAAATTATTGTCTATATTGCTGGTGTTGGTGGAGGTATGGAATATTGTGGAGCTACGATGACTGACTTAGGCTCATTAAATCATGAACTGACTCACTCTTATTTTGCCCGTGGAGGTTTTATGCCTTCCAATGGAAATGCCGGATGGATTGATGAAGCTCTTACCACATGGAGTGATTCAGGCATGAACACTAAGCCCAACCTTAATGGAGTGATCGCAAACATGGCCGGTCAATCTCCCTACCGACGTTACACTGACTATCGTGCCTACTCGATTGGTGCATCTTTCATGTCTTATTTGCATTTTCGTTATCAGGCCAATGGTGGCTTAACACCTTTTTTGAATAATCTTATTCAAACAAATGCTTTTGCACCTATGACAACGTTGGAATTCTCCAACAAGCTTGCAAACTTCTATGGCGATGATGTCTCAGCTCTTTTTAAAGACCATGTTTATAAAGATAAAAAATTATTGCCTGGTCAAACACAAGATAGACCTGTGCATATGAAAATGACAATTCCAGAAATGGCCCAATTTTTATAATTGGGCCTTCGCCATTTTAGGTCTTAAGAATTGAAAATATAACATTAAAATAAAAAGAAAACCTGAAGTCATAACTGGGATAATAAATCCCATATAGGCAAGTCGACTAAAGATAAATCCTCCAATAACTGAGCCCAATCCAAAAAAGAAAATGATCCCTATTCTCATCAGCACAGCTTTCTTTTCATTATCCATTGTTTCATCAAGTTTTTTAGCACTTAATAAACGTGCAAATCCAATCCCTAAATCAGTTGTAATGCCGGTTAAATGCGTAGTGCGAATGACGGATTTAGAAACTGATGTGATCGACCCATTTTGAATACCACAGGTAAAGCATAAAATAATTAAAAGCAGATAATCGCTATTCGTATTAAGTGGCCTTCCAAAAACTCCCCAGTATCCTAACTCTCCACCAATTAAAATCGAAAGAAGTAAAATAAAGATAAAACCAAAAGATAAATAATATTTTGGTTTTTTATGAAGCTTTAATCGAATATCAACTAAAAATCCGCTGATCATCGCGCCTAATAAAAAGAAAAAAGGAACAATGAGCATTCCAATTGCATGACTGTAATCTGGTTGATTAAGTTCATAACCAAAAAAAGTCGCAAAGCCTGTAACGTGAGAGACAAAACGATGACAGGCCATAAAGCCTCCCATGTTAAGCAGTCCCGCTTGAAAGGCCATGAGCATCCAAACCGAAACATTACTTTTAGAGTAATAAGAAATTGATTCATTACCGTATAACATTTCTTAATAATACCAGATAAAACTCCTAAAAAGGATCTCTTAAGTGGAAATATTCTCCCGTATGAAGCGGACTGAAAACACTCTATACTGAAGCTGTGATTGCCATTATTATCATCTTTTTTTCCACTATATTTCAGTCGTCTGCGCAGCAGGATGACCATTGTCAGTATTTTAAATACTGTGGAAATGCCAGCCAAAGCAGTACATCAAAATCACAACCATCAAGCAGCTCTGCTGCTAACTTTAACCCTAGTAATATTAGTAACGTTAAAGGACTTGGGGTTGAGACTCTTTTCCAACCGAACAATCCACTCGGGTTTAACCTTATAACCGGTAACGGGAAAGTTGGTGGAGCACTTATCACACCAACGGCCGAAAACAGCTTCTTTGGAAACAGGTCTATTGAACTAGATCCTGTTTATGCTAAAAGGCGTAGTGAGAAAATACGTTATAAATCTAAAAAAATTAACGTGGCCTTGGGTGCAAAGGTTATTTCCAAAAAACAGTTCGCTTTAGACCTTGGAGTCTCTTTAAAAAGAAACCCCGAAGTAAAAAAAATTAATCCTGGAGTTGGTCTTTCTGCCAGACTATGGATTTTTAATTTTGGCGCCTATGTTTACAAAGACGACACCAAACTAGAATTCAAAGATTACGTAGATCCTATGAATCAGATCCCCTATTCAACTCTCTATGGTACGACTACATATACAGAAACATTTACAGCTAAAACTCTTTCAGTTGGAACTCAATTTGGAAACCTTTCGCTTGATGCAGGTATGATAAAAACCAAATATGATTTTTATCCAAATGAAACTTCCATCATCATCTACTCTAGTGCCTACAATTATAAAAAATTCCTTTTTAATCTGGCCTACAGAAAAGAGTCTTCTGATAACATGAAAGAAGAAAATGGCATTTTAACTTATGAAAGAGTTAAAGTGGATTATTACGGTGGTGTTCAGTATCTTTGGAACCGTCACGTCACAACTGGAATCGCCTACAATAACTTTTTAGTTAAAGACATCTCTTTCACCCTTACTTTATTTCTTTGATTGAGTATGATTAATCTATGAGAAAAGTTCTTGTTTTCCAGCACGTCGCTCACAAAATCTTAGGTACGCTCAACCCTACGCTCAAAAGCAGCGGACTGAATATGCGTTATGTAAATTTTGAGCGTACACCAGATGAGCATCCTTCCGTACAAAAGTATAATGGACTCATTATCCTGGGCGGCCATATGGGTGTGTATGAAGCTGAAAAATACAAACACATCAAAGTCGAAATGCAATTGATTGAAGAGGCCTTAAAAAAGAACATTCCTATTTTAGGAATCTGTTTGGGGGCCCAGTTACTCGCTCATGTACTTGGGGCGCCTGTTAGAAAAAATCCTGAAAAAGAAATTGGCTGGTGTGATATTGACCTGACCGATGAAGGTTTAAAAGATCCGCTGCTCTCACATTTCAAACCGAGAGAAAAAATCTTTCAACTCCATGGCGACACTTTTGATATCCCTCAATCGGCCGTGCACTTAGCTAAATCGGATGTCTGTCATGGGCAGGCCTTCAGGTATGGAGATAAAGTCTACGGACTTCAGTTCCATCTTGAAGTAGATCAACCAATGATTCAAAGATGGCTGGATAATCCAAGAAATTATGATGAAATGTTCAGCACCCATCAAAATTTTTCAAAAGAACAAATCAGTCTTGAAACTGAAGAATTTCTTCCCCATTCAATGGACCTTAGTCGTCAGACATTCGAGAAATTTATCGGGCTTTTTTCCCTTAAACAAAAACCAATTCGTTTGGGATCTCGCTAGCTTATCTTAGGCCTCTATCTTGCATTTCTAAAGGGTGGGAACGTAGGTTTTATTACGCATGGGAGAGCATATGAAAAAAGCAAAATGGGAACACATTATCATTCTTTGTATAGGGCTCTGGCTCCTATCAATTCCATGGACAGTTGGTTGGGGATTCGGACCAAATGATATTAACGTTGTTATGTGGAATTTCGTTACAGTCGGTATAACTGTTGTTGTCACTTCAATCATTGCACTTCGAAATGTTAGAATTTGGGCAGAATGGTTAAGCTTATTTATGGGGGCGTGGTTGGTCTTCTCTCCTATTCTACTGATCTACTACAACAATAGTTTCTTCTTATGGAACTCAATTATCTTTGGGGTGGCCATTGTTGGACTTTCAGCTCTATCAATCCCGATTGCCGAAAAGCAACGTGTGTACAATAGACTGTTGAGAAAAAATCAAAGATCTCACCACAGACCAATCAAGCACTAAACGAATCCTTATAAAAACTGTATGTGCATTTAGCGCATGCAGTTTTTATAAGCTACATGTGCGCTCCAAAAGGATAAGTTTCAGGAATTTTTTCTCTATCAAAATAAATATCGATTGGACGTAATGCTGTCGTTTTATCAATAAAAATTAAAGTGTCATATCTTTTGGCAGCGATTGTTGAAACATAATTGCCTCGCGATTCATAGACCGGATGATAAACGACTCCTACGGCCCTATGCCCGATGAAGTCATGAAAGATTTCGACATTTTTTAAATTTTTCATTTCAAGATAAAATTGTTTGGATCCAATAAAATGAGTCGCCTGATGTAAGTAGTCTTCCAGACTGTCTTTTGCTGCATCTGGAATGTTCATCACTTCAATTTTTCCGTCCCATGCGCTTGAGGCAACAACACTTCCGCTAAAAGTAGAAAAACCGATCAAGGCCACATTTTTTTCTCCATAAGTTCTTCTGGCAAGACCTCCAATGTTAACTTGATTGTATAAAAGCATATCAGTCGCACGATAATCACCAATATGGGTATTGTGGGCCCAGACAATTCCCTTCGCGCCTTCTCCATAGTAATCCATCAATCGTTCAAGAGTTTCCTCCATATGATGATCCCGGACATTCCACGAGTCTTCGCCGCTAATCATTGTGCGATAATAGCGTTCTGCATTTCTAATAATTTTTGCATTTTGAATAGCATCGAAAAAAACCTCATCGTGCTTTATATGACTTTTTAGAATTTCTTCAAGGGCCCTCGTCACTTCTTCGGCACACCCTTCCGGGTAGTGAAAAAGAGATTTTGCGTAGGCCTTTTCATTATGTAGGTAAGGATCGAAACAGGAATAAAACTCTTTCACTGAATCTAAAATGATGGGATCGATTTTAGCGACTGCCTTTTTTACCTGATCAATGGATTCATACAATGAATAAACATCGAGTCCATGAAAGCCGACATTATGTCCATCTCTATTCCATTCACTCAGCCACTCTATCACATTTAGCATTTCATAGTTCCCCCACATCCACGTAGGCCAGCGAGAAAAATGGCCTAAAGTTTCCAGAGGAGTTTCTTTGCTTCTATTTAAAATACGTTCATGAATATGATGACAAGCTGGCCAGTCTCCTTCAACCGCAATAAAATTGAAGCCGTGTTTTTCAATTAGCTCCCTAGATATTCTTGCTCTCCACTCATAAAATTCATGAGTCCCATGTGAACTTTCTCCAATCATAACGATTTTTTTATCTTTATATGAATCAATCAACGAAGAAAAGTCATCGATAGAATGAAAAGGAACCGCCTGACTTTTTAAGTGAGCATTAAAAAACGCCTGTCCCATAATGCCTCTTTATTTTTTGTATTTATCAGGTTCATTTAATGTTGTACCCGAATAGTTTATGTTCTTTTTTAGTGCAGTTTTATCCTTACTTCTTCCTGAATCAAAAGGGCGCGCCGGATCACGCGAATGAATTTCATCATTTTTCTCAGGGTTATCATTTACTGGAAAACCATCTGTATAACATGAGTTATCATCACAATCGGCAAACTTATTTATTTTGGTCATATTTTCTCCTATGGATACGAATCTATCCAAAAAGAAAGAAGCATAAAGAATGCCAAAGAAATTTTTCTTTACTGCTAATGAAGCTTTTCATTCAGAGACCAACTTTTGGTCGCTTTTTGTAAACGTGAGATATACTCTGGAGGAGTTCCTGGTGAACAAGCAATTCCATGAGTAACTGTTTTGACTAAAAAGGATTTGTGAATTTTTCCATCTTTAAATTCCTGCATTCTTTCAATCGCCAGATTTGAGGCCACAATTCCATCGACTCTCCTCAATGCAAGCATGCGTACAATTGAATTAATATTAAACAGTAACTCTGCCTTCACACCGATTTCCTTTAAAGCATTAATGGCCGAAGGAGTATTGGTCGCAATCTTTATACCTTCAACAGTCTTCAGAGTTTTGAGAGAAAACTGACGTTTATCATCGGCCCGCTGATAAAGTGTCAGTAATGTCTTATCTGAGTGTTCAGTGATAAAATGGATCTTCATTTTTTCTCGTTCAGGGCTTTTAATAAGAGTTAGTGCACACCCTGGACGATCCTTCATTAAAAAAAGTTCGAGTCTGGAAATAGACATAAATTGATAGGAGAAATTCAGACCCGAAATCTTTTCGAGTCTTTCAAAACTTTGGTACCACGCACCTTTTATAGTGCCGTCTTCCTGATAAATAAGGGGTCTGATTTCAAAAATATAGATAGGTAATGGCGCAAGTGCATAAAGCCCACTGCTCCATAGCATTATGATGACTGTAAGATAGAGGCACTTTTTCAGTGCTGACTCCTTGGATAATGAAAATAAATTGTATTACGCTTCGAAAAAGACGTCCATTCAAGCTATTCTCAATAATAATTTCAGTTGTATTCTCATTCGATTAATGATTATCTGTGTTCTTACTAAAATATAGTGACTGGGCGGCCATGAAATCGGTTTTATTATTACTATTCATTTTTATTATTACTGCTTTTAGTAATGCATATGCAGCAAATGAAGATTCTCAAGAAATCAGATTATGCTATGAAGATGTCTCAGTTCATCCGTGGATTACAGGCGATATGAAAGGCCTGGTTATTCAAGAACTCCAGCTCGTTGAAAAACTCTCTAATGTTAAATTTAAGTATATTCGCCTTCCATGGAAACGCTGCCAGATTGATGCACAAAATGGAAAACTCGATGGCCTAATCGCTGCTAGTTTTACTAAAGAGCGTACTCAATGGGGAGTTTATCCTACTAAAAAAAATGGCAGTTTAAATCGCCACCACAGATTGCATACTGATAGTTTTATGGTTTTCAAAACGAAGAATAGTCCGATTCGTTTTGAAGAAGGGAAATTTATCAATCTAGGATCTAATAAAATTGGCGTTCAATTAGGTTATAGCGTTGGAACAGATTTACTAGAACAAGGTTACCCTACTCATTCATCATACTCGACGGCCCACGATCTGATCATGGCCCTACATTCAAATTCAATTAACGTTGCCGTCTTGCAAAAGTATGCGACTATTAAAGCGTTGAATGACAATCCTAAATTAAAGATGAATATCGTCGAATTGAAACCACCTTTTAAAGTGGCAGATCAATATCTTCTTTTCACTAAAAAATTCTATACGGCCAATCAAGAAGTTTCACATCGTATTTGGAAGGCCATTCCAGCTGCACGCGAAAGTGCTGACTATAGAAAAAATGTTGCTGGATTTTAGCCAGGATTGAGCACCACCTAAGTTAGGACGCTAACCTTAATTCACAACATTTTTATCATTTTTTTCTCAATATTTTTGATCATTCTTACGATACATAGGCCTTCTGAAGGGACGGTCAAATGGGCATGGAAGATCTAATAAAATTTATTTTTAAAGTATCATTAACGGTACTAGCTAGTTTTTGCATAAAAATTCTTATGTTTGACTAACGAGGCACCAGATAAAATAACTTTCCTTTTTGTTTCATCACTCCGGCCTTTTGTGCTGCTACATCACCTTCTCCATAAAAAAGATCAACGCGTCCACTACCCTTAATCGCACCACCAGTGTCCTGATCAAAAACAAATCTCGGTCTTCTATCCCAATTAAGCGCCACAATAGCTGATTCCGATTCAAACACTGGTTCTTCGATATCTAAAAAGGCCATGGCCCCTTTAGGGAAGAGCTGGAGGTCTGTAGCAATCGTTCTACCATCTTCTACTTCCATGCCTGCATAAGTCAGGGCCTTACCATCGAGTTTTCTAAAAAAAACATAACTTGGGTTCTTATTTAAAATGGCCTGCTGCTCATTAAAAGGTAGAGTTTTTAAATGCGATCTGATTCTTTGCATGCTCATTTCTTCCAAAGGAATATGGTCTGTCAAAAATTTTCCAATAGGAAAATAAGCATGCCCATTTTGACTGTCATAACCAATGCGAAGTTTTTCTCCATCTTCAAACTCCACCACTCCCGTTCCTTGAATTTGAATAAAAAAAGCATCGATAGGGTCAAGCCATGCCAGCTCCAAATTACGATTGGCGAGTTTATAATTTTCGTCAATCTCCTGGCGATCAAAGTAAGGAAGAATTCGTTTGTTTTCTACTCTGGCCTGGAGTGTTCCAAGTTTTTGTCCCGTCGGAAATTTGCTGGCAAACTTTTTTAAATCAATCGTCAGCATATCTGATGGAGTCGCGTAAGCTGGTTGAAAAAATTCCTTTGTCTTCTTTTTAGAGCCGGCCACCTTTGGTTCATAATACCCAGTGACCATAACATCGGCCCATTCATCACGCCCGTAAACTTCAAAAGATTCGAAGTTGACACTAATATAATTTAAGTAATCTGATTCATGTTCAAATATTTTTTCCAGTGATGCAATGTAGTCTGCTTTAGCAATTTGTTTTTTTCCAAAAACCATAGGGTCTTTAACTTGATTAGATTTTTTCATCACATCAATATGCTTGCGAAGAGCTATGAAAAAACTTTCTTTTGATAAGCTATCTACTAATGCCGGCGCATCTCCCGCTGGTCTCATCAGGTCTTCACGATTTTTAAGCGGGGCCCTTGCACAGGAACTAAGTATAATTAGAAAAATAATTAGATAAATTTTATTCATTACACTTTCCTTCGATTAAATATTAAACCAGAATAGAATAGCATAAAAAGGAGATTGAAAAATGATTAAGAAATACTTTCGACCAACAACTCAAACAAATTTTGCTTCAACTGCACTGCTTGTTTTACGCCTGATTGCAGGTATTGCTTTTATTATTCACGGCTGGGGAAAAATTCAGGCCCCATTTGGTTGGTTGCCGGTTAATGCTCCTATTCAAATTCCTCCTGTCTTTCAATTTCTTGCTGCTGCTTCGGAATTTGTCGGCGGAATTGCCTGGATACTGGGCCTTTTAACTCCACTAGCTTCATTTGGGATGAGCATGACAATGTTAGTCGCTGCGTGGGTGCATATGAATGTCTTTAAAGACCCATTCGTTAATCTTTCGGGTGGAACTTCATACGAGCCGGCACTTGGCTACTTTGCCATTGCTTTAGTTTTAATGGCGGTGGGACCTGGAAAATTTTCTTTGGATAAAATTATTTTTGGTGAAAAATAGTAAAAAAACAACTCCACCAGACTTATAAATCTGGTGGAGTCTTAGACATTATTTCTTTGGAATCTTTGATTCATCAACAGTCACTTCAATTTCTACACGACGGTTTTGTTTTCTTCCCTCTGCAGTTGAATTATCCCCGATAGCACCACTTGAACCTTTTCCTGAAGTCGAGATAACTGACTCAGGCATTCCAGCAGCGATAAGTTGAGTTCTAACGGCCTTTGCACGGTTCTCAGAAAGCTCATCGTTCACTTTGCTGCTTCCTGTGTTGTCCGTGTATCCGTTAATCGTCAGAACGTTTTCCGGGTATTTTTTCATAATATCGGCCATCTGCTGAAGATTTGCTTTTGCTTCAGGTTTTAGTGCTGACTTTCCCGTATCAAATAAAATGTCACTTTTTAATTTTGTAATTAAACCTTGTTCAGTTCTCTTTGTTTCAGCAATTGCTTTTAGTTCTTTTGCTTGTTTGTCCATACGGCTACCTGCATATGCTCCTGCAAGTCCGCCCACACCAGCACCAATGATAGCACCTTTTTCTTTACCAATTAATGCTCCTACAGCACCGCCGGCAACAGCACCAATAGCTGTTCCTCTGTAAGCGTTTTTGTTTTCACTACTCGCACACCCAGATAATAATAAAATTGCTGATAACGATACTACTAACATTCTGTTCATTTTTGAGTTCCCTTTGTTCCGGCCTTCACACGCTGGCCCCGGCCTTGTCCATTATTTTGCTTTAAGTGTTTACTCATCCCTTGAATTTGTCCAGGGGCCTTGTTCTGTGTGGGAACTTTTTCCAGTATTCTTTTTTCTTCTTTTTTATGAACGACTTCTAAGTGCTCTTTTGATTTCATGATGCTTGTCTCCTTGGATTTATTATTGAACGATTTTGACTGTCAGCTCATTATCAACGTCATCAACTCCAGGAAGCTCTCTTACGGTTGCTTCGATAAAGTCTAGTGACTCCTCCGTGTCGACGACGCCTGTAAGACGTACGATTCCCTCATGCACATGTACATCTATGCCACTTTCTTCTCCTAAGGCCTGATAGATTTCCTTCCGGACGTCTTCATTAGACCTGGTCAAATTATTCTTAATGCTAGTGAAGTTGTTATTGTCAGCTGTCATAATCTCTACTCCCTCTTAAACAAATGGATGGTTGAGATTATAAAAGCAAATTTGAGGCCATGCTTAGCATGGCAATGAATATTATCCGAGTATTTCTATCTAGATCTTTTCTAGCAACACACCGCTTTCCATATGATCGGTGTAAGGAAACTGATCAAATAAAGCAATTCGCTTAATTTTGTGAGTCTTCGATAAAGTAGCGAGGTTTTCGATAAGAGTATGTGGGTTGCACGAAATATAAAGAATATGATTGTAGTTTGAAACCAGCTTCACGGTATTTTCATCAAGCCCTGCGCGTGGAGGATCGACAAAAATGGTATTGCACTCGTAGCTCTTTAAATCGATCCCTTTAAGGCGGTAGTACTCTCTTTTCCCGGCCATGGCATCGGAAAAATCTTCGGCCGACATACGAACAATTTGCAGGTTATCAATTCCATTCACTTCAATATTATACTGAGCAGCTTCAACTGAAGGGCCAGCAAGTTCAGTGGCCAAAACCTTTCTAAAATTTGGTGCAAGTGCAATTGAGAAATTTCCATTTCCACAATACAACTCTAATAAATCCCCAGAGCTATTTTTTGTAACATCAATGGCCCACTCAAGCATTTTTGTCGCCACACCAGCATTAGGTTGAGTGAAGCTATTTTCGACTTGTTTGTAAATTAACTTCTTTCCATGGACATTCAACTCTTCGATAACGAAGTCATGATCAAGATCAATTTTTTGTTTTCTTGCTCGTCCAACCAGATTCATTTTAAACTTTGCTGAAAGTCTTTCTTTCAAAAGCTTCGCTTCGTTTATCCAGTCGTTATTGAGTTGTCTGTGATAAAGTAGAGACACTAAAATCTCTCCACTTTGAGTTGATAAAAAATCAACCTGAAAAAGTTTATGACGAAGAATATGATTAGGTCTCAATTCTTCAATTAAGGCTTGCATCATCTGATTGATTAAAAGACTTGCCGGCAGAAATTGTTCAGTGCGGATTTTTTGATCAGTGCCTTTATCAAACATGTAGTAATAAAGATCTTCTCCTTCATGCCAGACACGGAATTCAGAGCGCATTCTGTAATGACTAGGGGCCGAAGCAAACACTTCAATTTCAAGATTAGTATAATCCTTAAAAAGATCTTTCAGTTTAAGGCGCTTGATCTCAAGATCAGCTTCGTAATGAGCAGTATTAAATTGGTTTGAATTCATGGGGCCACTATACCCAACTCATTGGTCTTTGGGTAGTAGCTTCCCCTTAATTACAGTGAGTTTCCTCAGGATAAATGGCCAGTCTTCCAGCGAGGACTGAAGGCAGTCTCTGCATTTTTACCGACTTTTTAATAACTTGAAGATTTGCTTCCGAGTCAAAGACTTTAAAGGCCGAATTGATATCGCCTTCTTCTTCCCCATCCAGATCAAAATAGCCCACAGGGGCCTGGCAGGTAAAATCAAATTTAGTTAACTCAATTTTCCTTTGTTTATCGAATTGGTACTGAGTTCTGAAAGTAATAACTTTCTCATCCTGATTATAAATAATCTGCCAGCGGTTATTAGAAGATCCAACGTCCTCCAGATAAGAAAATAATGTTTGAACTTTGTCTCCTGCATCTTGAATAAATTTTGCATTGTAATTTGATCTGACAAATCTATCTAAAGAATGTTTTGAATCTAAGACAATTGGTTTTGTTCCACCAAAAGTCACGAAGTCTTTAGCGTAATCGACATGATCCTGATAAGTGCTATTGGCCAGACCTGAGATTGGAAGATCTCCCCCATCGTGAACAACAACAGCTCCATCAATGTATTCAATCGTCATACAAGCTTTTATATCACAGACAAAATAATGAAGAGCAGATCCTACCGGAGAAACGCGAAGTCCTTCTAAATCTTTTTTTAAGTCTGCTATTGATGAGTAATTATCAAGTGTGTATTGAATAAATTGCAATTCATTAAATGACGGGCGTGTATCTGGTGTGGGAAAAATTGAAGTTGTTAATTCAAGAGCGTCTATCACAAGACCAGCTTCATTCATCCCACCATTAGGAAATTCACGGCCAAATTGATTAAAAGTCACACTTCCAAATTTTGAAGTCCACGTGCTTTCAACATCTGTAGGAAGAAGGTTTAAACTGGTTTTTGTTACATTTCTTTTGTTGATAAAAACCATTCCATGTCCATAGGCCCAGTCAAATGTTCTTCCTACCCAATGTTGATTATCAGGATAAAGAGAGAAAATAGTGCATGGCCATGCTGACTGAACTAAAAAACAAAAAAGAATAACACTGGCAATTTTCTTCATACTTACCTCTATGCCTATTGAATACCCTTGATATCAAGCTTGCAATCCCAAAACAAGAAAAATGGTCCCCTTATAGAGTTCTTAATGGGGTCTTGTACCCCGTTATATCTCCTTAGAATGTCTTAAGTTTCCCCTCTTAAATTAAGGCCTATACAACCACTGACCGAAAAAGTTCTTACTAACTTACGAGGTATAAAATGGCACAACACATTTCCAGTATTCTCGTCGTTGAAGACGATATTGATATTCGCTCTGCTCTAGTACAAATACTTCGCCTTGAAGGGCATAGCACTGCTGAAGCATCAAACGGTAAAGAAGCCTTAGAATACATTCGCAATAATCCCAGGCCGTGTATGGTCTTATTAGACATGATGATGCCTATCATGAGTGGTAGACAATTTTTAGATGTCTTTAAAGATGAACCCGAAAGCTCCAAAGTCCCTGTTGTCATTATCTCTGCGGTTGCTGATAGAGTTGATACATCAGGTGCAAAAGAATTTATAAAAAAGCCATTAGATGTTCCAAAACTTTTAGAAGTTGTTGCGAAGTACTGCTAATTACCCTTCTTTATTTTTTAGTTTTCTTGGCATCAATTATGCTTCTATGTTTGTATACAATATGGAATTCCACAGGAGGGAAATATGGTACAAAGAAAAAAATCAGCAGCAGCATCTTCTAGATCTGTAGCAGCACGAAGCTCTAAAAAATCACCTGCGGCCCACAGAAGATCATCTTCAATGATGAGCGGAAGAAAATCTACAAAAGCGGGATCTCGATCTCATTAGACTTTTAAAAGCGAGGATGTTTCTATCCTCGCTTTTTATTTAAAATTAGAAATTAATTGTATACCTAAACATCTTTTTCTAGAATGGCCTTTAAAACATTGGTCCCTTCTTCAAAATCATACTCAAGCTTTTCTTGTATTTTAAAAATTTTAAACATGACATTGAAAGGAAAATTCATTTGCCCATTCATTGTCCATGTTAGTTTTGTTTGAGAGTCCCCTTCTTCTATCGTTGTAAGAGAAGAATAATGAGTTGTTTCTATCGGCGACTTAAAACGCAGTTCATAATCAATTCTTTCACCTTCAACAATTTTCTTAATCTCCTGCTCGCCTTCTCCTACATGATTATTCCCCACCCAATGAGAAATAAACCCCACTGTTCCATCTACTCCTTTGAAGTCGTAAACAATTGATGGATCTTTTTTTGCCCACGGGTTCCACTCCTTGTGAGTTTTTAAAAGTCTGATTTTATCAAAAACCTCAAATCGACCTTTATTCACCACAACAGATCTTTCTACAACAAAACTTTTTGGAGAAATAATTCCTAAAAATCCAATCGAAAAAATGAGAAGCCCAAGTAACATCCAAACATATTTCATAAAAACCTACTCGTTATATTTTCTTGAAGAACCTTTAAATTGCTCTACTGGATATTTGGCAATATTTTTTTCCATCTTACTTAAAACAGCTTCTTCCAGATTGATATTAAGTTTTGAAGAAAGCCTGATAAGATAGATAAAGATATCTGCAATTTCATCTCTGACTTTAGGGAACTTCATTTCATCACTAGCAATGTTATTAGATTCAACATCTGTCATCCACTGAAAGATTTCTACCAGCTCTGATGACTCAACACTCAGGGCCATTGATAGGTTTTTAATTGAATGAAATTGATCCCAGTCGCGATCTCCTGAAAATTTAAAAATTTCTTTTTCAAGCATTGAGTAATTAATGGTCTTCATTTTATTCAGCTATCCTGTATTGGTTTGTAAAATCACTTAGAAAAAATTGTAGCTAACCCAAAACATTCGGTACAGTTGAAATCTTTTTAAGACCGGCATCTGAAAACCTAACAAATCTCAATAAATCCATCATGAAAAAGCTTAATTCACTTATTAATACAAGCACTTAAAAGAGCTCCGATGCCAGTACGAGATTTTTACAGTATTTCTCTCTTTGAAGAATGAAAGCTTCTATGATTGATGGAAATGTTCTATGTTAGCCCCATGAATGAAAAAACAGGCCTACACCCAAGAAATAAGCACAAATCCTCTTATGATTTTAAGGAGCTGATTGCCAGCTATCCTAAACTCACACCTTTTGTGCAAAAAAATAAATTTAATAATGAATCGATTGATTTCTCAAATCCATCGGCCGTCATTGCACTTAACAGTGCTTTGTTAAAACATTTTTACAATATTGATCAATGGGATATTCCAAAAGATTATTTGTGCCCACCAATTCCAGGGCGCGCAGACTACATTCATCAAATTGCAGATTTATTAACCCCTGCAAATGGTCAGACTCCAAAAGGTCCGACAATTAAAATGCTTGATATTGGAGTTGGGGCCAATTGCGTGTACCCATTGATAGCGAATCGTGAATACGGATGGTCTGTTGTTGGAACTGATATCGATCAAACCGCCGTTACAAATGCCGCTAAGATTGTTGATAGCAACAAGCTTGATTCTGAAATCAAAATCGTTCTACAAAAAGATAAGAGCAAGTATTTTACGAACATTATTGGCCCTAATGACTTTTACAACGTCGTTGTTTGCAACCCTCCATTTCACTCTTCAATTGAAGAGGCCAGAGCTGGTACAGAAAAGAAAAATAGAAACCTTGGTTTAAAAAAGAATGTTCAAAATTTTGGTGGTCAAAATAATGAGCTTTGGTGCGAAGGCGGAGAAGTTTCTTTCATTATGAAAATGATCCAGGAAAGTGTTCCTTTCAAAAATAATGTTCAATGGTTTAGTACAATGGTTTCTAAATCGACGACACTGCCGTTTATTTACGATGAATTAAAAAGACTGAATGCAGTCTCGTTTAAAACGATCGACATGGCACAAGGGCAAAAGAAGAGCCGTATCGTGGCCTGGACTTTTAAAGTTCAATAAGCCGTGCCTGTCCGTCGACAGGCCATACTCTTAATAAAAAATTTCCTTGCAGCTATATTTTCTTTTATTAAAATCCTTGCAAGATAAATACTTCAGATGATCCTTCTCTATCACTACGATGGCATTCTTTGAAAGGTTGTTATCCAAATAAGACATGATTGTTTCAGCGTAAAGATCAAAGAATTCCTTCATGACATTGCATACTTTCTCTAGATGATAATCCTTGCAAACGCTGATATCTTCTTCATAATTCGGGTATTTTTGACTGAAATTTTCCAGTGCATTTGATTTGAATAAATAAGCTGTCTTTTTTGGGTTTAATTGAATGTCTGGAACAGAATCTTCATTCTCCAAAATTAAGTATTCATAGTGGGCCGCTTTTAAATACTCAGAAACATTTTTTTGTGATGTTTTTGCTCTTTCAACAAAACGATAAAAACGCAGGCATTTATTATTGAATTGTTCTGTTTCAGATTTTAAACGAAGATTGCAAAGATTAGTGATTTCTGTGGAGGTAGTGCCCGCTGATTCGGCACATGCCTGCTGAGCTTCCAAAAGAGTGCGAGAATCACATATGGCCAAGTGAGGCTTCATCGTTTTTGTATTATGGACCATTCCAATCAGCGTGATGCTTTTCACACTTTTTTTAATTGAAATAAGCCCACCAATTAAAGCTACAATTAAAACAATAATAGCTATTTTAACTTTCTTAGACATTTGCACCTAAACTCAAAAAACATTCCGACAAGAATTATAGGTATCACGTCATGAACTTATTGAGTACGAAATTTTTTTGTTCAAGGCAAGCTATAACACTATGGGATAATTGTAACTGCAAAGTAAGCAAACATAATGATTAAATGGATCACACCGCTTAATGCTGTCGCCTTTCCATTTCCAAGAGTCAAACTTCCCACAATAAAAGTTAAAAATAAAAATACCATACTCTTTGGATCAAGGCCTAATACCAAAGGCTGAGAGTTAATTATTGAATAAACACTTACAACTGGAATTGTTAACGCAATACTGGCCGCGCCTGATCCTAGTGCAAGATTCAAACTTGTTTGAAGTTTGTTTTGTCTAACAGCTAAAATGGCCGTAATAGCTTCCGGCAATAAAACAATAGAAGCAATTAAGAGACCCACAACTGCTTTTGGTGCTCCAATGCTGGCCACACCACTTTCAATCATCGGTGCAATAAATTTTGCCAAACCAATAACACTTACCAATCCAAATAAAAGGGCCGCAAAACTAACTAAAACTTTTTTAGTTGAAATGATTTTTTTCTGATCAGACTTCCCCGATGGAGCTTCTTTTTCAGAAAGAAAATAATAAGCATGAGTTTTGGTTTGAAAAAGAACTAAAGCGATATAAAGCAGAATTGAAATCACTGAAATAAAAATGAGCTGGCTGTTGTTGTAATAAGGCCCGATCACTGATGTCGTATAGTTTGGTAAAATAAAACAAAACACTGAAAGTGAAATGAGAACAACTAACAACGAACTGGCACCACGAAATTGAAATTCAATTTCACCGTACTTTAATCCACCCAATAAAATACAAATACCAACAATCCCATTACTAACGATCATGATGGCGGCAAAAACAGTGTCTCTAGCAATCGCACTACTTCCCTCTCCACCTGCCGTCATTAAAGAAACAATCAGTCCAACTTCAATCACCGTTACAGATAAGGCCAGAACCAGCGCTCCTAAACCTTCACCGATGTCATGGGCAATTTCTTCGGCGTGATAAACTGAGGCCATGATAGCGATCACTAAAAAGAGAATGGCCATAAGCGAAAGAGTTAAAGTTAACTCGCCGATCGCATAAATTCCAATAAGAGAAAGAAAACAAATATACGGAAGAAGCGCCATCCAATTTATGCTTTTGATTAATTTAGACATGAAAACCCTTAGAGTTGATTATAAATTTTGCTATATTCAGCGATTTTTGATTTTTGAGCGTGTAAGAGCACACCTGCCAGAACAGTTTAACTTACTTGAGACAAATGCTCAAAAAGTAATTTGCCGAAATCTTGGTAGATTAGCTGCTAGATATGTCATCTGAAATGTAAGAAGCCCTACTAATTTGTGAATTGTGCTTGTCGTAGATCTCACTTTATAATAAAGCTTGTCTATGAAAACGAGCAAACCAGTAAAACTAACAGATGATATAGAATTAACGCCTGATGCAGATGCATATGCTTCCGTTGGCATTAATTGGTACCCTGGTCACATGGCCCGCGCCATTAGAGAAATCAGAGAAAAACTTCAGACGGTCGATATCGTTTTTGAAGTGAGAGATGCTCGTGCTCCTCTGGCCTCAGGAAATAGAAACCTGGAAGACACTCTTCGCCAAAAAAGCCGTTTGATTATTTTAAACAAGGTCAACCTAGCAAGCCCTAATATGGTCTCTCAATGGCAAACCTGGTTTGAAAAACAAGGCACTCCTTTTATCTTCGTTGATTGTTTTGATAAAGGTCAGATGAAAAAAGTGATGACCATGGCAAGAACGATTGTCAGCGATAAAAGAAGACAATCAAATCCAGAAGTCGCTAACCCAAAAACCAAAATGCGCCTGATGATTCTTGGTCTTCCTAACACTGGAAAATCAACCATCATCAATATGCTTGCCGGACGTAGCGCTGTAAAGGTTGCAGATAAACCAGGACAAACTCAAGTTCAGCAGTTAATCAAAATTGACCAGGATTTAGACCTTCTGGACACTCCAGGAGTTATGCCACCCTCTTTTGCAAAAGAAGAGCATGGTTTGTGGTTGAGCGCTCTGAATGCTATCCCTGATGATATCGTAGGAGAAGAGCTGCCAGCAAAATTCCTGGTTGAGCATTTTAAAAGTTTAAACTCTAAAGATTTTCAAGAGCGCTATAAGTTAGCATCACTGGAAATGACGACAGAAGAAATTATCGAAAAGATTGCCGTGCTTCGCGGGTGCTTAAAACAAAAAGGTGCCTTCGATCTTGAGCGCGTTTATAAATTAATTTTAAGCGACTTTAGAAAAGGTGATCTAGGAAAAACGTGCTTTGGAATTCCTCCCAAGGACGAGTAAATGTTATGGTGAGTATCGGTGCTAGTTTTCACTTCATTCTTATTTATTTCCTGCTTTAATTTTTCTTAAAAAAAATAGTCTCTTCGTGGGTATAGATCTTGCAAAAAATACTTTTGTAAAGGAAATGACGGGACACTATGCCCCGCAGATGAAACGCCATGAATTCAAATAAGCACTTAGACGCTCTCTTACTCTGCCCAACAGGACAAGATGCCCACTTAATAGCATCCATACTCGCGCACGAATCAGTCACATCAAAAATGGCAAAGGGTCTCAATGAGCTGTGTGAGATGAATTATGAAGATGCTGGAGTCATCATCGTTGCCGAAGAGGCGCTTACAAAAGAAGGCATCGATACACTTAATATAAAACTCTCAAAGCAAAAAGCATGGTCTGACATTCCCATTATTCTTCTGGGTGCTGGAAATGGAAGAAGTAAACAGTTTCAACAAAAGCGGCTGGAAAGTTTTGTGACCCATGGGAATGTGACTCTTCTTGAGCGCCCTCTTCAGCCACTGACTCTTCTTAGCGCCACCCAGGTCGCACTTCGTGCGCGCAAACGTCAGTACCAAGTCAAAGAATTGCTTCAGTCTCAACAGGAGGCCACGAGAATCCGCGATGAATTTATCTCGATAGCTAGTCATGAATTAAAAACTCCACTGACATCTTTGAAACTGCAGACTCAGATGACTAAAAAACAAATCACTCGCCCTGAGATTGTACTTAAAGATAAAATGACAAAACAGCTTGAGTACACAATTAATCAAGTTAATCGTCTCAATAAACTAGTAGATGCTATGCTCGATATTTCACGTATCAACACTGGAAAATTTAGCATCCACAGAACATCTTTTAATTTTTCAGATCTTTTAGAAGAGTTGATTGAAAGATTCACACCACAGTTTGAAGCCGTAGGCATCACTGTCAAAAATTATATCACTCCTGGTATTGTCGTTTTTTACGATACTTATAAAATCGAACAGGTGGTAAACAACTTATTCTCCAATGTCATCCGCTATGCTCCTCATAAAACAGTCAAAGTTGGTCTTCGTCTGGAGAATGATAAAGTTCTGTTTAATGTCGAAGATGAAGGTATGGGGATCGCACCAGAAAATCTCGAGCGAATCTTTGAGAGGTTTGAGAGGATCTCTTCCACCATCAGCGGCCTGGGCCTAGGGCTTTATATCACCCGTGAAATTCTTAATCTTCATCAGGGAACTATCAGAGTTGAAAGTAAGCTTGGTGTAGGCTCAAACTTTATTATTGAGCTTCCAGTACTAAAATAGGCCATCTTTTTAGCCTTTGATCAAAACCCAAATCCCTTCTATAATGATTGCTGCCTTAAATAATTCTATGGAATTTTAATATGTCATACTACGCTGTCGACTTCGGAACATCGAACTCACTTTTAAGCCACGT
>JBEIPV010000205.1:0-3041 GCA_040376855.1 Bacteriovorax sp. | reverse complement strand
TTTTTTAAGGAGAGCATCGACTTGATCTTTCATCAGAGCGATCAGGGGAGAAATAACGATGGCGGTTCCAGGTCGAGCGAGAGCAGGGATTTGATAACAAAGTGATTTTCCCCCGCCAGTAGGCATGAGGATTAGCGCGTTTTCTCCCTTGATAACAGAGTTAACTATTTTCTCTTGATCACCTCTGAATTGATCAAAGTTAAAAATGTTTTTTAGAATGGCGCGTGAGTTGGTCATGTACTATTTTATAATTATTTTGATTGGAAATGATAGAAATAAAAATAGCTTCTTTTAATTTAAAGATTTTTTATAGTAGAGTAATAAAATGAAAAAAATATCATTTTTGTTATTAAGTCTCATAAGTCTAAACCTATACGCAGAAGGTGGTTCTTTCGTTCAGTTGGAAGGTTCTTTGTTGTATCAAACCCGAAACGATCAGCGAATTCCGGGCATTGGTGGTACCCAGTTTGATCTAAGCGATTTTGACAATGGACCCTTTGAGGCCATCAGATTATATGTTGGAAAAGTTTATAATAATCGCCATGAATGGCGCTTCCTGTATGCTCCACTTGAAATCGATTTAAAGGCCACGTTACCGGGAACTGTTCTGTTCAATGGAAAAACCTTTAATGCTGGAGCAGCTGATGCTTATTATAAGTTTAATTCTTATCGTCTGACTTATGCTTATCATTTTGAACCCATTCACCAATGGCGATTGGCGCTGGGGGGAACGGCAAAGATCCGTGAAGCTGAAGTTAAGCTTGCCCAGAATGGAATTGTTTCTAGTAAAAAAAATACCGGTTTTGTTCCGCTGCTAAATTTTCAGGCCTTACGTCCTTTAGGTGAAGATTGGAACTTTCGGTTTGATTTTGATGGCCTCGCTGCCCCTCAGGGGAGGGCATTTGATGTAGCGTTGCTCTTTGAATATAAACTTCAAAAACATTTTTCAATCTTAACAGGTTATCGGATGGTTGAAGGTGGAGCAGATAATGATAAGGTTTATAACTTTGCTTGGCTTCACTACGCGACCGTTGGTTTAAGAGCAGATTATTAAGAAAAGGTACCCATTTTCCACTCGTCTTTTAAAGGTGTTATCCTGTCTAAAATATAACACCTTGTAAATAAAACTCGAAACAGTCCTATCTTCTCCAGGGTCAGCTACACTGACTTCAATAAAAAATAAACCCACCCCTTGGAGAAGTCATGAAAAAACTTATTATTAGCGCTCTAGTTCTTATTTCATCAACAGCATTCGCTGGAAACTATGAAGCAAGACAAGAGCTTCTACAAGCTAGACAGCTAATCGACTCAGCTTTAAGAAAAATGGATCAAGACCGCAATTTTTCAGCAGTAAGAGTTGTTAAAAATGCACAATATATCTGTAGAGAAACAGCAACGACTGATGAAGTTCTTCAAGCAATCGTTTCAGCGAAAAAAGAAGTAAACGCAAAGTGTGATGGTAGATGTGAAGTTGTCGTTCAATTCACACCAACTGGATATGACTGTACGATTTCAGCAAAAGGATTCTAAACATAAAAGGTGCCAGCAGACTTGTGGTAGCTACAGTGCTCTACCACAAGTCTGCTGGAACCCGTGCCTGCCAACTTTTATTCACACAAAAATCCTCAACTTAAATTGCAAACCATCCGATAACATCCCGTATATATTAGATTTGTTTTATGGAGACAAAGTTGATGTATGTCGTATTTCAGCTATTGAACTACTATAAAAAAATCAAATTTTTCGGGGGCGCAGGGACATGGTTAATAAAAAGAGTAAGTTTGGATTCATTCTACTTCTTCTCGTATCTTCTTTATTTGTAACTTTCCAAAACTTTACTCCGGCACCTACTGTCTTACGCGTTTATGTTGCTCCTGCTGCTCGAGGTGGCCTTGATCTAAAGGGTAGAGGGTATGATGAAAGCCAACCCATCGCCTCACTAGGCCAGGCCCATGCAATCGTCTCTGCCGAGCTTGCTAAAATGGACAGACCTGTCGAAGTTATATTCCACGGCGGAACATATGTACGCCAGACACAAGTATGGAAGAAGTTCCCAAAAAATTACAAGATCATCTTCCGTCCGTTAAATGTAAATGACGAAGCTGCATTTGATGGAGCAAAAGTAACAAATAATTTTATGACTTTTGCTCCAACAGCTGCTGGGCCATCTAATGTTGAAGTGAGAAACTTAACATTCACGAGATACTTGGAAGGGATTAATTTCTCTGCACCTAACCGTGATGATGTCTCTAAAGGGATTTCAAATAACGTAATTGCCAATAATAGATTTATTGCAATCGGAAACATGCATGCACCTATCCTGGACAAAAATGGTAAAAAGCTTCTAGGGATGGCCGTTGTGAGACTTGTTAATACAAGTCACAGCCAGTTCATTGGAAATTACTTTGAAGGTATTAATAACAGCGATGGAAATGGACTGCCAACGGGTGGATCACTTCATGCATTTTATGTGGCCCACAATTCTAGTCACAACCAATTCGAGGGAAACGTTTTTAGAGACCACAGAAGTGGATCAGCGATTAAAATTAGAGATAATAGTAATGAAAACTTAATTATCGCAAATAAGTTTGATCTGGTTTCACCACAGGCCATTCAGGTTTGGCATTGTGAAATTAATGAGAGAGGGACTTCAGCACAAAGCTCGAATGGATGTACTAAAGTAACTGTTCCGGAATGTTATTCTCATGGTAACTATGCAACTGGAAACATGTTTGGCGGCGTGAGTGAAAAATATTCAATTTATACTTCTAGCAGAGGTACTAAATGCGTGCCTAAAAGAAGAGATGCACAATTAGCTATCGATACAAAAAATTATAATGGAGAATTAATCAGCTCTATTATCGGAAGCAGTGAAAAGTTTGCTGTATGTAATAGTACTGATGCTTGCGTGAACGCTAGTAATAAATGTTTTGCTAACTTAACTGGAAGTGCACACCTTCTTTGTAGTGATAATTCTTGGGAATCATGTGGATTAAAACTTGTTAATAAAAGAGTGAAAGATTTCACTTGTACAAAAACAG
>JBEIPV010000083.1:0-13398 GCA_040376855.1 Bacteriovorax sp. | reverse complement strand
TTCAAAAAAGTTAGTCTTCCCTTCAAGTGAAATTAATTCCATCCACTCAAACGGGTTTTTCGTATTGTATACCGGTTTTGCTCCAAGTTGAGTTAACCAGTGATCAGCTACGAATTCAATGTACTGAGACATTGATTCAGCGTTCATTCCGATAAGTGAAACTGGAAGAGATTCAAGGATGAATTCTTTTTCAATTTCTACGGCTTCAGTAATGATTGCTGTGATGTCTTCAACTGATAATTTTTCATCAGCATCTAGCATAGAGTGAAGAAGACATGCGAACTGGCAGTGAAGTCCTTCATCGCGAGAGATGAATTCATTTGAAGTACAAAGACCGGCCATCAGTCCTCTTTTCTTCAACCAGTAAATAGCACAGAAAGATCCAGAGAAGAAAATCCCTTCGATCGCAGCGAAAGCGACTAGTCTGTGAGCAAATGATTTTTTAGATGAGATCCAGTTAAGGGCCCACTTAGCTTTCTTTGCAACACACGCCATGTTTTCAGTTGCGTGGAATAACTTATCTTTTTCTTTTGCGTCTTTGATGTATGTATCAATTAGAAGTGAGTATGTCTCACTATGGATGTTTTCCATAGCAATCTGGAACCCGTAAAAGCATCTTGCTTCCGGGATTTGCACGTCTTTGTAAAAACGAAGCGCAAGGTTCTCGTTAACAATTCCGTCGCTTGCAGCGAAGAATGCTAGTACGTGAGAGATGAAATATCTTTCATCGTTGTTAAGTTTATTTTCCCAGTCATTTAAATCTGGAACTAAATCGATCTCTTCAGATGTCCAAAAAACCGCCATGTGTTTTTTATACATCTCCCAAACCTGGTGATATTTAATTGGAAAAAGCACGAAGCGGTCATCGTTCGGTGCTAGAATAGCTGACTTGGCATCCTTTACCATTGTGTGTCTCCTGAATGTGTCTCAAATACTTTCGTAACGTTGTGTGTGTGTTTATAGAGTTCTTAAAAATATTTACCTAAAAACTTTTGAGCTCCAATGCCCGCTAATTTCTCGTTAAAGATTTGATAAAATCACTCTATAAAATAAAAGATAACAAGATATAGTGATTTTAAAAACTAATTATTTCCCAGACACGGCCAGACAAATATCCGACTATTTTATTTTATCCCAATTCGCGTATTCATAAAAATTGTATTTTTTCAGTCACTTGAACTAGGCAAAAATGGTCCTATGAATCTATTTTTTCCCATCTAATTAAAACTATCATCTATAAAATTTTAGCATAATTAAACAAAAAACAACTAAAAAATGGATTGGGCACCACTATATATAGTGCTGCAACTGCTTTTAACTTCATACATATTGTATGTGCATGTCAAAAAAAGCGCGTCATTTTGCCATTTTTTATGAAAAAAAGGGTTGTCAGAAAGGACCTACTTGTACCCGCAATCATCACTTTGTTTGACAAAAAAACGCGTCATCCGTCAATTACACAGCTTTTTGACAAAACTCCCAATTTTCTGTCGAGGCCACTTCGTGCTTGCTTAAATTTGGCCTGATAAATATTTGCTGCACAAAAAAATTTGTCAGGAGTTTTTATGAAAATCATTAAGAGAGTTATTTCTAAAAGTATTTTAAAAAGAAAATACAAAAAGGTGGCGTTGTCGAAAGTGGAGTTCTTAGAAGTTCAGCGCATGAATTTTGAAATTTTAAAAGCAAGGCTTGAAGGCACAGAAATTTATAATGATCTTAACTTAGATAAAATTCACTCTTATGAAATGTTCACAAAATTAGTAAAGGTGAGAGGCTACGAAGAGTTCGCTCCTTACATTGAAAAAGTCATTGAGGGGCAAGACAATGTTCTCTTTAATAACAATCCGCTTTATTTTGGATTAACATCAGGAACAAGTGGAAAAGATTCAAAGAAAATCCCTTATAACAGGCAAATGATTTCGACTTTTAAAGAGTCTCAACAGTTATTGGCAAGTGTTGTAAATGAGATGGTCGATGGAATGGATCTGGTGAATTCTGCGAGGCTGACTTATGGATCAAATCCTGAAACTTATGAGCAAAATGGAATTAGTTATGGATACATTTCAGGAATTTTAAGTTCACAGACTCCTTATGCATTAAAAAATGTCACTTATCCATCCAATGATATTTTAGCGATTGAAAACTGGGAGGATAAACTTTTAAAGCTTACTGAGCAGGTCGTTCCGGTAGATATTAAAATTGCTTCAGGAATCCCGTCATACCTTATTTCAATCTTCGAATACGTTTTAGAAAAAACGGGAAAAAAAGAAATTAAAGAAGTCTGGCCGAATCTTGAAACAGTTATTTATGGGGCCACACCAATTGATCAATATAGAGATAGGCTGAATGCACTGGTTGGAAAGAAACTGAATTATTTTGGAATCTATGCTTCAACAGAAGCTCCGCTCGGGATTGCGATTAACAATGCCCGCGATGAAAAACAAATCTACGCTTTTCATCCGGAAATCCTCTTCACGTTTACCGATGCTGAAGACATGTCAAAGACCATTGGAGTAGGTGAGGTTGAAGAAGGAAAGTCTTATTACGTCAACACTTCAGCACCAAACGGATTTGTGAACTATACGATGAAAGACATCGTGAGAATTAAGTCTGTTTCGCCTCTATTAACGTTTGAAATTTTGGGAAGAATGGGAAGTGGGATTAACCTGGCCGCTGAAAAAACCAGCGATGAGCACGTTTTAGATTCTATTTTACTGCTTAATAAAAAATTGAAAGTGAACCTGGATCATTATTTCTTATGCCCATCAAATAAAGAAGGGATTCCTTGTTACCAGTGGACCATTTTTTCAGATGAGTTGACTCATGCTGATCAAAATTCAGTGGCCAAACTTATTGATGCCGCGATGTCAGTTCAAAATCAAGACTACGCTGAATGCAGAGAGGATGGGATTTTAGCTTCTCCCATCGTAAAAATTGTTTCAACAATCTATTTGAAAGATTATTTCAACGCCAATAAAGACCGTGGTCAATTTAAGATGAAGACAGTGTTTTCTTGTTCAGAGACTTTCACTGAATTTTTAAAACAGGCCTTGCCAGATTTATTACCTAACCTGGGGAATATCTAATGGTGACACCAGGAGTTTATCTATTTGCTTTTTTATTAGGTATTGCTTCAACACTGCCATTAGGTCCTAGCGGAATGTGCATTGTTAGTGCTTTTGCGCTTAAAGGATCTAAGAGTGGAAGACAGGCCCTTTCTGGATTAGTGTTGGCAGAAATTCTTTTTATGGCCATGGCCCTGTTGCTTAAGTACTTAGGCATCCTGGCCCTTAATCATTCGGTTGAAGTTTTTTTCACTATGATTTTCTCACTCTTTTTAATTGTCTTTGGATTTAAGACTTTTAAAAGTAGAAAAGTTGAAGAGGCCCAATTTCCTTCGAGCTTTAGTAAAATTTTTGGTCTTTCTGTTATGAATCCTACCATTCTCCTGTTTTACCTTGGTCTTTTAATTATGGCCGAAAAAAAACTTGGACCTGATTTAAGTTGGGGGCCAATCGTAAGTCTGGGAGCTGTTTTTTTAATTGGTGTCATAAGTACGTTGCTGATTCTTGGAGAAATCGCTCAAAGACGATGCGATTTTATTAAAAACAACATGGTGAATATCAAAGTAGTGATTGGACCATTATTTATGATTATGGGTATCAGCTCTGCGATCTTTTCACTTTAATGAGGTTTACAATGTTTAATAAAATCGTTTTAGTTTTATCTTTGTCTTTTACTGCAAATGTTTATTCACAAGACTGCCGCGTTTTACAATCTGAAAACAATCAAACTCACACCGTTTGTAGTATTGAAGGCAAGGATTTTCACTTTTTAGATATTCATGGCTCGATGAAAGATGTGGCCTTTTATCATGGGAAGTTTTTAGCTCCTCTTATGAAACAAGGTGTTTTGCAATCTGTTTTAGACAGAAGAGATGAGTCTCTGAATGCCATGTCAAAGAGCGAGCGATCACAATTTCAAAGTGTCTATTCATGTATTATGAACCGCTATGAAAGAAGTGTCGGAGACGATATGATTGATGAATATAAAACTTTGGCGCGCGGGGCCCGAGCAGGTGGTGCAGATGTCAGTGATAAAGATGTTATCGAAGCTTCTTTGATGATTGAATTATCAGGTTATGTGGATTCATTGATGCTGGAGATGGAGCAAAATAAAACCAAGGCCACACTGTCATTATTTTCTCGTTGTGGATTAAATCTTACAGCTCATGCGGCCAGAGGACTTTTAGCAAAATTAGCAAAACCATTAAAAAATGTAAAAATGGGTTGTACGGGCGTAGTTGCAAGCGGCGACTACACTAATCACGGTCAACAAATTCACGGAAGAAATTTCGACAGTGGATTTTTAGGAGTTTTTGAAAAGTACCCTGTGATCTTAAGACATACACCAGACCGTGGTGTGCCTTATATGGGGATGTCGACAGTGGGGCTTCATTATTCGGGAGGGATTTCCGGAATGAATGAATCGGGGATGAGTATTTCAACTCACGAATTAAGGACCCTAAACTATCGCACTCTATATCCACTACGCCTTGATTTAAATCCGTTCAATTTTAAACTTCTAAAAAGAAAGTCAGGAGTGACTGCTCCTTACCTTGCCAATAAAATTTTAAAAGAGGCCAGGTCTATTGATGAGGCCGTTGAGCTGGTGAAAAAAACAGGGAACTTTGGAGCGTGGTCATTTCTTGTGAGTGATGCCAAAACTGGTGAAGCTGCTTCTATCGAAATTTCAGGAGATGTTGTAAGAGTGGCCAAAAGAGTGAAAGGGCACATGGCCCAGACCAATCACTTTTTACACCCGGATACTAAAAAAGATAACTTTGAATACTCGATTAATAAATCGCTTGAATCCAGAGCGAGACTTTCACTGGTTGAAAAATCTTTAGAAGACAGCAAAGGTGCTATTGATGTTGAGTGGGGAGTTAATCTTTTAAGTGGTCATCAGGATTTTTATCAGGGGTTGAGATCATTTGGAAGAACGGTTTCTAAAGTCTATACATCAATGTCTCACGTGATGGATACAACGAATAAAGAATTCTGGTTTTCAAATGGCAATACATATCCGACTAACATGACTCACTTTGTGGGATTAAAAATCGACTTTAAAGCTAAAAAAGATTTTTTTACTTTTATCGGAGAGCTTGAAGGGCAAAAAGAATTAAAACAAGAGATGCCAAATTTTGTGAGTTCTTTACACGACTATACAATGGCCTATTTTTCAAATGTTTCAAAAGGTAAAACAAAAAACGGTTTAATTGAGACACTAGAGCATTTGGAAAAAGCAAAAACATTAGCGATGATGGATGGCGTGCGCGATTATCCGACACAGATGATGATGGCAAAAACAGCATTGAAGCTCTATGCATTCACGGAAGACTCGGCCTTTCTGGAGCGTGCTGATCAGGAGCTGACAGAGATTTTTACGGACACGTATGCGACTCTTCATATCTTTGAGCAGTCTCAAGTGATGGCCGAAATCGGAAAGGTTTATGTCTTCAAAAAGGGGCAGTCCTCTCTTAGTCAGAAGTATTTTAGGGAGTCTCAAAGGCTTTTAGGGCCATTGAAAAAACAATTTCCACATCACTTTTTTTTAGAAAAACTAAGTCAACAAATCGCTAAATACGAAAACAATGGTTTAACCCTCGAAGAAGTGAGAGAAATGGAGTTGCATTTTGAAACGGTAGAGTGAAGTTTTTTCACGGTCTACTGCTCATACTCTATCAAAGGATTATACTTGATGGATTATGATGGAATTATCTAAAAAAGAACAAGTCTACTTTAAGATCTGCGACAGCGTCCTGTTGCACGAGCTTATTAAAGGTCATTTAAAGTGGTCTCTGTCAGATATTTCCAAGCACAGCGGGATTACCCGCTCACTGATTTATTACTATATGGGAAAAGAAAAAGAGCAGATCCTTCAAGAGGCGATTCGTTTCATGCTGGAGCTCTTTTTTAATACCAACATGGATAAGAGACTTGGTGTTGAAGGGCGTATGGAACTGGTACTGACTCAGATCAGACAGATGCCACATATCTTTTTGTATTATGCCAGCGAGAGAATTAAAAACACTGATTATGGGATGATGATCAGAGAGCGCGAAGAGGCCTTATTTATTCATATGGAAAAAGAGCTTCACTTAGGTCGCGAAAAAGTTTTAAAGCTCTTCTTAATGGAGCTGGGGGCCTGTGCCTTCCAACTTGAGCCCGACCAGGCAAAAGTTTTTTTCAAGTTTTCATAATTATTCCGACATTTTTGCTCACCCACTCAATCTAAAATATCTACTAGACTTAAGATTAGCTTAATCTTTAAGAACTGAATCAATCAAAGCTTTCTTTATGGCGATAGGGTAAAAAACCTAAAGGAAGAATAGATTATGTTGAACAAATACCACCTGCGAACTCGTATGGCCGTGGCGATTATCTCAGTCGTCGTTTTAAGTATGGCCGCCATGACCATATTTAACTATATAAAGTCATCCCACTTAATTGAAACGGAAGCTCTAGGAAAGGCGAATGCTATTTCTAAAGATTACGCTGAAAATATTCATAGTGATATTGAAAGGGCGTTCATCCGTGCCCGCACGATGAAGGATGCTTTTTTGAATATGAAGAAAAGAGGACTCACTCAAAATCGTGATGTCATCATTGACTCAATTAAAGATACAGTTCTTGCAGAAAAAAATTTCTACTATGGTTCAGGTTCATTTTGGGAACCTAACGCCTTTGATGGTAACGATGCCATTTTTAAAAAACGTTATGGGGATACCGACTCGGGAAGATTAGGTTATTGGTATCGTAAAAATGGTGACAAGTATGTCATGGACCCGACGACGGCCGCTCAAGAGCTCGACATGGAAAAAGATGGGGTAGGTGATTGGTACTTAATTCCAAAAAGAACCAAGCAAGAGTTGATGATCGAGCCTTATGTTTACACAACAGCAGATGGAGAGAAATTAGTTTTAACTTCTCCAACAGTGCCTATTCTTTTAGACGATAAGTTTATCGGTATTGTATCTGTGGATATCACATTAAATACCGTGATCGACCAGGTGAACGCTATCAGGCCATATGAGACAGGGTATGCGATTTTAGTGGATAGTACTGGAAATGTGATTTCCCACCCGGATAAAAATCAGGTGATGAAACCACTTGAAGATAAAGTTATTTTAGAAAATATAAAAAAATCAGTTGATGAAAAAAAATTAATTGATTTTGAAAAGAGCTATCAAGGGGCCGAATACCATTATATCACAATCCCTATTTCATTGGGATCATCAGGTAAGGCCTGGTCACTAGTGGTGGTTATTCCGATGGATAAAGTTCTTGAAGGTTCGCGCTCGCTGGCCAAAATTCAGTTAACTCTTGCAGTGATTGCGATTTTAATTATCTCAATGATTATTTTTGCAATGGCCCAGTCTATTTCAAAACCACTGACTGTTGCTGCTGACGATATCAATGAAACGGGAAAACTTCTTTTAGAAAACTCGCAAAAGTTAAAGACGGTTTCAGAAAAACTTTCGAGCTCATCAACTGAGCAGTCGGCGGCACTGGTTGAAACCGCTACAGCAATGGATGAGATCAATGCCATGGTACAGGCCAATACGACGTCTGCAAAACGCGGGAAAGAGGCCTCTGAGGAGTCAAGCAAGTCTGCCCATGATGGTAAACAGGCCACGGAAGAAATGATCAATGCCATCCAGATGATCCGTGAAGCGACTAGTAAAATTTCAAACCAAACGGCACAATCGAATGCTGAAATTCAGGAGATCATCAGTATCTTCAATGAAATTTCAACAAAGACGAATGTGATCAACGATATCGTTTTTCAGACTAAGCTTTTATCATTTAATGCTTCGGTAGAGGCAGCAAGAGCGGGAGAGCAAGGGAAGGGATTTGCGGTTGTTGCTGAAGAAGTAGGAAAGCTGGCAGAGATGAGTGGGAACTCGTCTAAAGAGATTTCTGAGCTTTTAACCCGCAGTTCACAGAAAGTTGAGGCCATCATCAGTAAAAATAAAGAGTCGTCACAGTCACTCATTGCAGAAGCTGAAGGGCGTGTTGATAAAGGGATTCACACAGCTGAAAAATGTGCTGAAGTTCTCGACACTATTTTAATTAACTCTTCTGAAGTTGCAGGACTAGTTGATGAAATCTATTCGGCCTCTCAACAGCAGGCCGCGGGAGTTCTCCAGGTCAGTAAGGCCATCAGTGAGCTGGAAGTCGCCGCTCAGGAGAATTCAAATATGGCCTCTGAGTCTGCTCAGTCTTCTCAGGTCATTAATGATAAGTCGGATGAATTGAAAGTGGTGTCTGGTAAGTTAAATAGTATTATTCGTGGTGCTGCTTAAATAAAAAAAGGCCCGCTTTAAGCGGGCCTTTTTATTTTATGCTACTTTTTGATATTTTTTCATTCGCATTTCAAGTTTTGCCTGATTGATCAACTTCTCAGGAACTTTCTTCAAATCATTAGTAAACCCAACGTATGACAAAGTCTTGATCAACCACTTTGTTGGATCAAAGTGAAACCATCTGATCCCGTTTCTGTAATCAGTCGGGAAGTAGTGGTGGTAGTTATGGTAGCCTTCACCATAAGAGAAAACGGCCATAAGAGCTGAGTCTCTTGCAGTGTTGGTATCAGTGTAAGGACGAGTCCCGACAATGTGGCAAAGAGAGTTGATGAAGAATGTGCAGTGGTGAACGAATACTACGCGGGCAAGTCCTGCTAGAGCGAATCCACCAAGTGCTGATCCTAAAAAATATCCGATCAGAGTTGGAAGACCAAATCCCATGACTACACAAAGAATCCAGTAGTACTTGTGTTGCCACATTACCAGTTTGTCGTTGGTTAAATCTTTCGGGTATTTTGGGTTCTCTACTTTTTCTTGATAGAAAATCCATCCGATGTGAGCGTACCAGAAACCTTTATTAATGTTGTATGGATCTTTGTCACCATCAACATGGTTGTGGTGAACGCGGTGATCAGAACACCATTTTAGTGCTGAGTTTTGGAAAGTCGCTGCACCAAAAAGAAGGTACATCAGTTTCACAAAATTATTGGCCTTGTAAGCACGGTGTGAAAACAAACGGTGATATCCGCCGGTGATCGACATTCCTGTTACGAAGTAAAAAACAACTGCAAGAGCAATTTGTGACCACACCAGACCGTTGTTTTTGAAAAACAACCAGCTAAGTGCGACTGCTGCAACCGGAGTTGTCGTTAGAAATATTGTATTAACCCAGTCTAATTGCGGGGCCTTTTTAATGGTTTCGACTTGAGCTGCATCCGTGCTAAGTCCTAAGTGTGTTTCAAAGCTTTCTGGCTTCATAAGCGTTCTCCCTATGCATAAAGTGTAACAGGGAGAACGTGCATGAACTGTAAAACAATTGTCATAATCGGTAGGGTTTGGCCTACCTAAGCCCTAACGAAGGAAGTCTTCAAGTACTAGAGATGTCTCACTTTTTTCGTCACGGTATTTAACGATAATAGCACATTGAAGAGTTAAACCTAATTCATTTGCGTATTTATTGTCGGCCTTAACTGGTCTATTACCAGGGACAACAACTGCATTCTCAGGAATAGGTTCACCTTTTTCAAGCATTCTTCCATTTACGATATCGTACACAGGAATTCCTTTAGAAAGGATAACACCTGGAGCGATAACGGCTCTTCTTTTAACGATGATCCCTTCAACGATCACTGCTCCTGCACCGATGAAAGCTTCGTCTTCAATAACCACAGGAGCAGCTCCGATAGGTTCAAGAACTCCACCGATTTGCACAGCAGTCGATAAGTGAACACGCTTTCCAATTTGAGCGCATGAACCTACAAGCACGTGTGAATCAACCATTGTCCCTTCGTCTACGAAAGCACCAACGTTGATGTAGCTTGGAGGCATGATGATAACACCTTTAGCGATATGAGATCCACGGCGAACCGACGTTCCACCAGGAACAACGCGGATTCCTTGCTCAAGTCTAAAAGACTGAGGCATAAGATTGTGTTTATCAACGAAGCCGTTTTCTTCTTTTAAAATACCAGCTTTGAAAGCTTCAAGGATCTGTTGTTTAATGGCCGTGTTAGCAACCCATTTTCCATCAATAAAATTAGCAGAGCGAACTCTTCCTGATTCTAATTCATTTAACGTTTTTTCCCATTCTGTTACTGCAACCATTATAGATTCTCCTTGTACCATTGTGTAATTTTCTTATCTGCTTCCAGAACTGGAGAGTTATCAACCAGGTCTCTGTAATCTAGAGGTGCACGAAGCACGTTTGTTTTTAATTTTCCTTGAGCGTGCATCAGGTTTTTAACCGGCACCGGGTTAGCTGCAATAAAAAGAGTATCGCAAGACTTCGCCCATAATTGCGCTTCTTCTTTAGATAATTTTCCTGCCAGAGTTTTTGTTACATAGGCACGAGTTTCTACCGGCCATGCATTCGATGCTACGGAAACTAATCCAACACATCTGTGTGGTTGAAAGTCAGGAACCATTCCATCGTCCCCGCTGTACATGCGAGCGTTTGGAGCGGCCTCAGCGTATTTTTTGAAATCTTCAACTGATCCACTTGCTTCTTTGATCGCCCAAAAGTTTTTGTGGTTAGAAAGATTTTTAATGGCATTGAAGTTCATCTTTACGCCCGTTCTGCCTGGAACGTTGTAAAGCATACAAGGTTTGTTAGCTAAATCTAGAATCGTTTTAAACCATTCTGTTTGCCCGAATTCACCTGGTTTTGCATATAGCGGAGTGACCACTAAATAAGCATCTAATGTTGAGAGTGAATTTAAATACGTCACGTATTCCAGAACGTCTTTTTGTCCGAATCCACCAATCCCAGTCATCACTGGAACTTTTAAATTAAGAGATAATCCGAATTCTAAAACTTTTTTACATTCTTCTTTTGTTAGGTTTAGTGCTTCACCAGTAGAACCTAAAATAACTACAGCAACGTTAGCCTGCTCTTGTTCTCTTAAAATTTTTTCAAATGTCGGATAGTCGACAGATGAATCAGCATTCATCGGTGTAACAATCGCAGTCCATAATGGATAGTTGTTTAAAATTTTCATATTAGTTTCTTCCTTTTAGAAGTTCTTTTTGAACGACATCTTGAAATTGATGAAGCCCGGGAGTTATTGTTTTAATTTTTTCTGCAGCAAACATCGCACCTTCAGCAAAAATTCTTCTGTCTTTTGCTTCGTGCTTTAATGTGATTTCTTCAGTTGGAGTTGATAATTTTAATTCGTGGATTCCTATCACGTCTCCTGTTCTCTCACTTGTGATATCCACTTCGTGATTCAACCACTTTTTCCAAGACAGGGCCGTTCCTGATGGAGCGTCCAGTTTTTTAGTGTGGTGAATTTCGTTCATTGAAAAGTGAACACCCTTAATGATTGAATCAGCTTCTTTCATAATCAAGATCATCTGGTGAACGATATTCATCCCCAGACTGAAATTAGTCGCATAGATCCACTTGGCATTTTTTTCTTTTAACTTTTTCTCGAAATCCACGGGCCATTCCATTCCGGTACTTCCTGTAACAACAGGGAGAGTAGAATCTAGTAAAAGTGGCATGTACTCTTTAAAAACTTCACCTGATAAAAAAGAGATGACGACGTCATGGCCCTTTAAATTTTCAAGGGTCGGTTGATTTTTAGAATCAAAAACAGTGTGGGGGATATTCCCTTCAATCAGAAGTTCTAAAACTTTTCCGCCGGTCTTTCCTTTGCCTAGTAGTGCAATTTTCATTTATTATCCAATAAAAGTTTTGTGTAATCTCTTAATCGCTTCTTCACCGTGAGCACCATCTACAATAAAGCAGAAGTTGTGTTTACTTGCTCCCAGACAAATCATGCGCACATTGATGTCACTGATGGCATCAAAGATTTTTTTAGCAAGACCTGGTGTATGATTGATGTTGTTTCCGATTAAAGAGATTAAAGATAAATCCTCTTCAACTTGAACAACGGCCAGTTGCTCCAGATCCTTTACCAGTGCTTTGTTTAAAAGAGCTGAATCATCTAATGTCATTGATACTGAAATCTCACTGGTTGTGATGGCATCAATACTTACTTTATGGTCATTAAAGATTTTAAAAACCTGATATAAAAATCCATGAGCGTACAACATGTCTGGATTTGATAAAGTGACCAGAACTTGTTTTTTACGAATGGCCATAGCGCGGACAAGGGGAGTGTCTTCCACATCCTTTTTCACCCATGTTCCACCTAAGTGAGCACCAAAGCTGCTGCCAACAAAAACTGGAATTTGTGATCTGATCGCCGGCATAAGAGTCGCCGGGTGAAGAATTTTTGCACCAAATGTCGCAAGCTCTGAAGCTTCTTTAAAAGAGATTTCAGAAATCGCACGGGCCTCTGGGCAAATGCGTGGATCAGTTGTCGCGATCCCGGCAACGTCAGTCCAGATTTCTAAGATGTCTGCTTTAATTCCTTCAGCTAAAATAGCTGCTGAATAATCACTTCCACCGCGACCAAGTGTCGTTGTCATTCCATCAATTGTTGAACCGATAAAACCTTGAGTCACATAAACTGTGTTTTCGTGTTTGATAGCGCCTAATTTTTTAGCACATAATCTTGCGATCTCTGTCGTTTCAGGACGTGCCTTTCCAAATTGATTATCAGTAATCAAAACTTCTCTGGCATCAAGCCACTCAGATTTTGATTCAGGATTGGATTTTTTTAAAACGATGTTCATCGCTTGAGTAAATAAAATCGAAGAGAGTCTTTCTCCAAAACTTTGCATTGAATCCATGGCCTTAAGCGAGCAATCTTTTAAGAGATGAATCCCGCGAGACATTGATTCAAGTTCAACTAACATTTCATTCATGATTTTTAATTGAGACTCTGGGAGCTCCAGATCGGCCGCAATCTTTTCATGTCTTGTTTTAATTTTATTGATAATAACCGAGGCCTTTTCCCAACTGCTTTTTTCTGCGGTTGTCGCAAGCTCGATTAAATCGTTCGTCGTTCCAGAAGTGGCCGAGACAACAACTAATTTTGAACCCTGTTTAAGCGAGACTTCAGCACTTCTAAGCATGCACGAGGCATCTCCCATAGAAGTTCCACCAAATTTAGAGACAACAAGTTGGTCATGGTTGTATGCTGTTTTCATGTAAATAGGCCCCAAGCGGTTAGATGTTTTAAAAAAAAATTCTAGAACGGGAAATACATTTTACAAAGTATTCTAAAAGATAAAAAATTGAGTGGAAACATCAAATATAGGAAAAATCATATGAAGTTAGGTATTGTTGGATGGCGTGGGATGGTTGGACAAGTTTTAATGGACAGAATGCTCCAGGAAAACGACCTCAGTCACTTTGAAACAACCTTCTTTTCAACTTCAAATGCCGGTGGAGATCACCC
>JBEIPV010000215.1:0-2595 GCA_040376855.1 Bacteriovorax sp. | reverse complement strand
TAGAAAAAGGATTAACCTTTCCCGTTGAAAATGAAAGCACATTATTAAATTATGCTATCGAGTGTACATATAAAGCGACGGCCTCTTCCATCGAAGCACCATGTGCATCTTACGGTGACAATCCCCCAACTGTAGATTCAACCAGCAAAAAATTTGTATGGGATATAAGTGCAAATACTCCGCAAGGGATTTACGCTTACATCGTTAAGAAAAATTTCTCAGATAAGACCCTAACATATAATTTTAGTTTCAATATTGATTTCCGTGCACCTTTTATTTCTAAGTGGGCCTTAAATCCTGACAAACTTTTTACGATGAAATTGGATAGTAATTATAATTACAATTTTATCATCGACTGGGGAGACTCTACACCGGTAGAGACAGTGACTACCGCGGGAACGATCTCACATCAATACTCAGGGCCGGCTACTGAAGTGACTATTAAAATCACTGGTGAATTGCCGGCCTTTAAGTCGAGCGTAATTGATCCCACAGACAGAGTTGCTTTAATTACTTTTATTGCTCCCATTATGGGTGTAGATTATGCAACGGCTGCAGCTGCCTTTGCCGGCTACACAACACCTCAGATTAGTGAATTATTAGCGGCAGCAGGAATTAGCGCTATTATCCCACCTTTTAATTCAAAACTTATAGACATTATTCATTTTGGAGAACTTGGTTTACAAAATTTAGATAATGCTTTTCAAGCACAAAGTCTTCTTACTCATGTTGGACCTGGGGATTTAAGCTCAGTGACTTCTATGAATGGTGCTTTTAGTAATAGCGGAGTTCCCTCTAGTATTACTTTTGAAACGACAGGATGGAAATTAGATAATGTTGTTTCAGCTGAGTCTGCTTTTAGTGGAATTATTTTCAATGCAAGTTCTGATTTATCCGGAATTACATTCTCCAGTAAACTTCAAAATGCCTCGTCAATGCTAGCGCGTACTAAAGGGAATTTAACAACCGCAGCACTATGGAATCTTTCTGGTTTGACAACGATGAAATCATTTTTTTATTATGCAGAATTAACAAATTTAAATACAACAAATTGGAATATTCAAAACGTTACTGATTTCCAATATGCTTTCTCATCATTTAAATGTACGACTTGTAATTACTCAGGCATTCATTTGACCAACAAGGTCCTTACCACTGAGCATATGTTTAATAGTTATTCTGGGCCAGAACTTTTGGTTCTGCCGTCTTTTGACATGAGTGAAGTTCAATCATCAGCTGGTATGTTTCAAAATTTAGATTTAAACCTATTTCCTAACTCATCACAAATTGTTGTGACTAGTAAAAATAAAAACATCAGCGCGATGTTTAGATTTAGTAAAAATCTTCAACTTGATACTTCTACTTGGAACACAAGTAATGTCGAAAACTTTTCAGAGCTTTTCTATGGATTTGATTCTGATATGACAAATGTTAACACGACTGGAATTCAAGTAACAGCAAAGGCAACTAATCTTGCTGGAATGTTCAGACAGGCAGAAAATTTAATCCTTGATACATCTTCATGGGACACTGACAATGTTCAAGATTTTTCTTATATGTTCACCTGGGTCGACTCAATGGCATCAGTTAATACCTCAGGTATAAGAGTTTCAGAGAATGCTACAAATCTTGAAGCGATGTTTGCCTTTGCAAAGGATCTGACTTTAAATACTTCCACCTCAGAATGGGACACGACTTCAGTCGTAAACATGAATTCTCTATTTAATAATACAAGATGTGCCTCTAATATCTCTTGTAACTTTTCACAAATTATTCCTACGAATAAAATAACGACCTTGAATTATACATTTGCTGCGTATGCCACTCAGACGATAGATGGATTACTTGGAACTTATTGGACTAGTATTTCTAATTTTCCACCGATTAATACAAGCTCATGGGATACTTCCAATGTTGAATCATTTAACGGGATTTTTTCTCGTATGGATATGGCAGGTTCTAATTTATCTGGATTATCTGTCACTGCAAAAGCTAAGAGCTTAATGAACATGTTTGATGGGGCCCAAAATCTTGCTCTTAATACTTCTTCTTGGAATACTTCAAACGTAGAAGATGCAAGAGACATTTTTTCTGAGCTAGATGCGAGTGCAGTTAATTTTGCGGGATTTATTCCTAGAAATAACATTTTTTTAGCAGGCGCTTTTGATGGCGTAAAAAATGCTACAATAGACACAAGCGCTTGGCTTCTTACTTCATTGGCCGACGTAACCCATATCTTTCGTTCTGGTTATAATAATATTATCTATCTCAATAACCTCAACCTTAACTCGCTCCCAACAGGTGCAAAGGCCTTCTCTGATAACGCTTACTCATACGGTACACGCATTGTAATAGGTGCGACGACCACAGATCCAGTAACTCCCATTGGCAGCACTTATCTTTCAAGTGCAAATATATGGTGTGCTGATTATCCAGGGTCAACCTTTCTAGGATTCACTTGTCAAAAAACACCGTTTGTTCCTTGATCACTGTTGAATTTAAATTAGATTTAAAAAAAAAGAATAATAACTAAGGCAGCGGACATTAATGACACCAGACTCTACCATAAGTCTGCTGGCACCAATTATTAGAACT
>JBEIPV010000053.1:0-20161 GCA_040376855.1 Bacteriovorax sp. | reverse complement strand
GAAGGATCTTTACCAGAGAAAGCTCCACCACCGTGTGCTCCATGTCCACCGTAAGTATCTACGATGATTTTTCTTCCTGTAAGACCACAGTCTCCCATTGGTCCACCGATTACGAATCTTCCAGTTGGGTTGATGTAGATTTTAGTTTTGTTATCGATAAGGTGAGCTGGAACAACTTTGTTGATTACTTCTGCACGGATCCCTTCTTCGATTTGCTTTAAAGTCATTTCTTCTGCGTGTTGAGTAGAAAGAACGATAGCATCTAGACGAGTGATTTTTCCGTCAACGTATTGAGCAGAAACTTGAGTCTTACCATCAGCGCGAAGTAATGGAAGAGGACCATTTTTTCTAACTTCAGAAAGTTTCTTAGCTAGTTGGTGAGATAGATCGATTGTTAGTGGCATGAAGTTTGGTGATTCGTTACAAGCGTAACCGAACATTAAACCTTGGTCACCAGCACCTTGCTCAGTGAAAGTCCCTTTTCCTTCGTCAACACCTTGAGCGATATCTGGAGATTGTTTTCCTAGAGCAACAGTTACACCACAAGTTGTAGCGTCGAAGCCCTTATCTGAATGATCGTATCCGATGTTCTTAATTGTGTTTCTTACGATTGCTTGGAAGTCTACGTTAGCTGCAGAAGTGATCTCTCCCGCAAGAACAACTAAACCAGTTGTAATCATCGTTTCGCAAGCTACGCGAGACTTTGGATCTTGAGCAAGCATTGCATCCAATACTGCATCAGAAATTTGATCGGCCATTTTATCTGGGTGACCTTCAGTCACAGACTCAGATGTAAAGATGTAATCTTTTAACATATATTCTTCTCCAAAAATGCGGTAAACAAAATTTACCTAAACAAATAATACTCTAGTGTATTTTGCGGAATATATACCGATATAACTCGAAGTGCAAATTATTTTAAGGGAGCAAAATATCTAAATTGATTTGGGTTACGGTAGTAATAAACCTGAGTCGGCTTATTGAAATCTACTACATAGGGCCTTCCCTTCATTTCCACTACGATATAGGTCTTTTTCTTATCGTCTGTTTCAAAATCATAAAGGTATTTGTAACGGTCTTGTTTATAAAGATCGCCCAGCATTTTCTTATTTTTTACGGGTTTTCCAGGAACCTCGCCCACGGCCTTATAGTTCTCCCATAGGGAATCCATTTCAATTCTTCCAAACATACTGACGCGGGAGAAGTATCTCATCGCTGGGAAGTCTTTGCGTGGTTTATTTAAAAGTCCCAGTGCTATACGGACATTTTCACGTCTTAAAAACTGCCCAACCTTGCTCATGTCCGGACAATAGATATGCAGATTTCCAGGAATATAAAAATAAGTAAAAGAGAACTCACCTTCTTTAAAAAGAACATTGAGCCATTTGTGTTCTTTGGTTTTTAAATCTTTAGAAAAATACTCATTCAAAGAATCTTCCGCTCCCATATTGCTATATATGTCATGAGAAAATCGATTGATTACGACTTGAGCAACATCACGCCTCTCCAGCGCATCTGGTGCATCGACACGCCCAACTTCCGCATAAAGAATCGTTTCAAGAGCGTAGAGATACTGAAAGAGTTCAGATTTTTTAGACCAGTATTCATATGAAGCTGCTTCTTTTTTCAAAACAAATTCTTTTAAATTATAAAGAGACCTAGCCCGCTCTTCCAAAACAGATGTCACATCAGTCGCTGTCGCCGTATCACTTGTTTTAATCTTTTTCCCATCTGCCAAATCCTGGTAAAAAGTTAAACTTCTCTCTGCTCTATCGGCCCATTCCACATAACGCTTACTCAACGTTTCCTTGCCCAGGTCGAGCAGGTTTTGAAAGTTAGTTAAAACAAATTTAAAATCAGCTCTTTCATTATCTGTTAACAATGAGCGGTCTTTGTCTTTTGTTAATGAAAGATAAAGTGTATCAAATCCTGCTCTGATCACAGAATCATTGCGGGTTAAGTTTTCATCGTATGATCCGTCTTGCACAACCCTTCTGTTTAAGTAGATCGCATTGGCCTTTGAGCGGGCCTCTTTTGTAGCGATACCTTTAAACTTTTCATAATCAGCTCTAAGGGCCAGATGATTGAGAGGAAACTTGAAACTTAAAAGATAAGGGGCCTGGTTTTTTAAATTCTCAACTTCTTTCATCAGCTGCGTGAATTGTTTTTTGGCACGCTCTTGAATGTCTGCTTTTTGCTCTTTCGTCTTTGCCAAAAACATATCTTTTTTAGCTTCCTGAAGAACGGCCACTTCGTTTTCAATTCTCTTTAAAGTTTGTGAGACTTCTTCAAAACTTTCGACTTTGTTGACATTGCTCTCTTGAGACTTAATCCAGATAATTTTTTCTTTAATTAAAGGCAGAGTTGCCTTAATGGTTTTTTGATCAACCTTTTGATCCAATAATACGGGAATGAAATTTCCATCCCCTCTATATTTTGTATCGAGTTCTTTATAGGTCTTTTCCACTCCAGGCGTACATAAAGTATCTGAAAATTCTTTCTGAGCTTTCAAATATTCATTCAAGACAGCCTGATCAAGTTTACTCTTGGTCGCCCACGCAGGATTTGCGAGAAGAATTAATGTCGCACCGATTGTTTTTAACAACATTCTTATTTTTTAAGATTTTTTACGAAGTCCGACTCCCAAAGGCCAAGACATGTTCCATTGCTTAAAATTAAAATAACATTATTTTCGCCTGTGATTTTTTCAATTTCAGTCATAAGCTCTTGAAGATTGCCTACTACACTTCCAGGTCTTCCCGACTTCTTCACTTCTTCGACGATTTTATAAATATCAAGGTCACCAACATTTTTTACACTTGTAGGCCTTGTCGGCTTGGTAAAAATAACTGAAGCTGCTCGGCTTAGAGAGGCTTCAAACTCTTTTTGAAAAATAGCACTTCTTGCTGTCGCCGAATTCGGTTCCATAATGACGTGAATATTTTTTCCCGGGTACTTTGTAATGATTCCATCCAGTGTAAGTTCAACTGCTCTTGGGTGGTGAGCGAAGTCATCAATAACTAATGCACCTTTATAAATCCCGCGAACTTCCTGACGACGTTTTACCATCTGAAGATCGCTGATTGCTTTTGAAATTTCTTCTTTCGTAAACCCTTCAGTAAGAGCGTAAAGAATAACTGCTGAAAGGTTTAAAACGTTATGTTTACCGATCAGGTTCGTTTCAAAAATGTATTCTTCACGATTGTATTTTAATTGAAACTTTGTTCCAGTAGGTCCTGCTGATAAAAACTTAGGCCCAGTGTCACACTTTTCTCCATAACGGATCCAGCGTGATTTATCTTCGTTTGAAAATTCTTCGAATAGTTCATTGGCCGCATCATAGTCAGCAGAGAAAATGAACTTTTTATCAATATGTGGAATCGCTGCTCTGAATTGATCCTTGATGGCCTCAACAGAATCAAAAATATCTGCATGATCATACTCAAGAGAAGTAAGAATCATGTTATCCAGAGAGTAAGAACGAAACTTTGAGATTTTTTCGAAATAAGCTGAATCGTATTCATCTGATTCAATGAAAAAATACTTTCCACTTCCAAGCTTTGAAGATGGACGACCTTCCATAACTCCACCGATTAAATAACCAGGATTAGCATTCATATTTTCAAACATCTGAGTTGCTAAATAAGTCGTCGTTGTTTTCCCGTGAGTCCCGGCGATTCCGATAACGTTCACTTCACTCAGAACTAAAGCACCAATTGATGTTGGAAAAGAAGCAAACTTCACTCCAGACTCTTCAATCATTTTTGCATCAGCGCTTCCATTGGGAACAACGTTACCAACGACAATCAAATCAAAAGACTTTAAAAATTCCTGATTAATATTGTCGAGTTTATGTAAAGGGATACCAGTTGATTCTAAATACGTACTCATCGGCGGATAAAAATTTGTATCTCCACCTTCAACAGCAAATCCTTTTTCTTTAAGTAAACAAGCTGCTGCTCCCATTCCTGTTCCACACACTCTGTAAAAAAACACTCTCTTAATGTCTTTTTGAAGTTTTTTAAGAGCACTATAGTCAAGTTTGTTTGCTAAATTCATGAGCTTTCCTGTCAGGTATTAGGGTTACGTTTAATAATTCTACCATATATATAGCTAAAACATATACCAAATATTGCCGAAGAACATAGGAGATATGGGAGCTTAATAGTGACAAACTTTCTTCAACTTTTAATCATTTTTTCGATGATCTTTGTGAGCAGTTGTTCAACTGTTCCCAATCGAATTCCGGCAGAAGTTGATGTTAATAATGTTTTTTTTGAAGCAGCCTTTTCCATCTCGAAAGGCAATCTTAAAACGAAAGAGAGTTATGAAAAAGTGGTACAGGATTATTTAAAATCTCAGGAAATAAAAATTTCTGAACTCAACTTTAAAATTGAGCTGGTTGAATCCCATGATCTTGCAAAAGATATCGCTTATAAAATCAATCTGGATATTGATGCGAAAACATCTGAAATGATTTACAGAATCCAACATGCTCCCGGGATTTTTAATGACCCGATAGCTTCATTTACGATGCTGGATTTTATAACTCGTTTAGTGTTTTCAGAAGAACTTCAAACCCCTTTTACGACTTTCGAACTCTACCATAATGCAAAGGCCGGCGATCCTATTGCATTGGATTCTTTTTTTAAAATCCGAAACCTGCCCAATACTCATTTCAATGAAAATGATAAAAATGTTTTTGAAAATCCGGCCTACCTAAAAAGTCGTAAGAACATTGAGAACCTAAGAACTAAGCTTGCCAAAGAAATAAAAACTTTAAAGTCCGAACGTAACTTAGAAAAAATAAATAGAAAAAAAGCTCTGGATGCTTTAGACAAGGCACCTGAAGGCAAGCAATTTAGAACATTGGTTGCCAAAGGTGACAGGGCCGGTGCGGCAGATATTTTAAGACAATATCTACCTTGGGAAGAGATGGCCCCTTTTGAAAAACAATTCTGGGAAACTCATCTTGAAGTCATGGCCAACCCTGTTCCACTTGAAGAGCGTGTAATGATTTATCGCGGAGTGGATGGTGATTATGTTCACCGTGCTTACGCCGGAGTAAAAGCACTTACTGAAAAAGAAGCTATTGAACAAAATAAAGCTTTTTTCATGTCAACTCTAGTTGTGAAAAATCAAGGTTCATGGAACCGCCGCCTGCGCTCACTTGAATCCATGAACAATAAATTCATCGCGATGGTCGGGGAAAGCAATGAGTACTCATCAGTTGCAAGAATTACTACAATGTTCGGAAAACATTCGGCCAATCCGAATGGCAGTCCATTTTTATCTTTTACACCAAAATTCAGTGTCGCTGAAGATTTTGGAGGTACAAGAGTGTCCGCTTATTTAATGGACCCTCGTCTACTCAATTTTAATTACACATCATTTTTTGAAGCAGAAATAGAGTACCTTGTTCCACTGACGACGTTTCCTGATGAGTTGATTGGAATTGTTGAAGAAAAAAACTTAGATACCCCTGACAGTCCTTATATACCAAGAAATAAGATTCTAGATGAGAAACTAGAAAAGCTTATTTTAAAAATTTATGGAAGTGAGAGACAACAGGAAGTTCTATCAAAAATCAAAAAAAATTCTTTTGATTTTTTTAAGAATGAATATCACGACATGCATGATCCTGCGATTAAAAGCATAGGAAAATCCAATAAACTTTTTTATAAGAATTTTTTAACAAAACAAGATCCGAAAATCGTTTTATCTCCTGAAGGAGATTTAACTTGCAAAGATCTCATAGAACTTTTCTGGGTGGCTAACTAATGAAACTAACATCACTACTTCTTATTCTCTCACTCTTTATTTCCAGTTGTGCCAATTGGGAACATGGTGCCTCCGGCCCATTCTCAAGTGTCAGCAGATTACCTGCTTCAGCTGTTGATGAAATCACCTACTATCTTTCAGTCGATAAGTTTAAATACTATCTGAATGAATACTCTGTTGCCCAGGAAGGAAAAATTCCCGATGCCATCATTGCTCATTTAAGAAGTGTGACCGTTGAACAGATCATGAATTCTGATCTTGATACAGAAGCACTAAAAGATGCTACTAATTATGATAAATTAATTTGGAACATGCTTCAGGAAGAAAAGTTAACAACTGGAGTAACTGAAGCTCAATTAAAATGGGGATACAATTTCTTCAAGAATAAATTGAATGAAGCTTTTGCTCTTGCTCCTAGTAAACTGGATATTGCTTTAAGTGTACCTAGTACAAGCACTGACATTGATAAAGGACTTACTGTTATTCCAGAAGTTCTAGCTCCAGAAGATATGACCCTGGACTCTGGTCACTATATTTCTAATCGTACGACACGAGCTATTTTCTGGGAAGCTAACCAAAATAACCGTCCGATTGAATTCCACTTAGGTGACAGTCGTGAGTTCCTTAAAGAACTAAAAGATAAAAACGGAAAACTTCTTTATGAAGTTAAACCTTTTGCCAAAAACTATAACAAAATTTACATCATCCAATACCCTGGAGAGCAGACTTACCGTTATGCGATCACCAATATTGGTGGACAAGACCGTCTTGATCACTTATCAAACCAGATTTCATTATCTAATTTGAGTGGTGGAAAACTAAAGAGCAAGGTCCTGGTAAAAGGAGATATTAAAAAATTCCATGCGGCCAAAGCGGAAGAACACGCTCTTCAACTTAAACTTCTTCCTCAGGCCGATCGTGTTATCATCGGTCAAAAAGAATCTATTGATGGAAAATTTGGATTATTCTGGAAAGTAAAGGCCTTAAAAAATCTCTACGATGAAGACCAGGCTTCATTCCAAACTAAAATCGCTTCATTGGGTGAAAAAGATAAAGCTAAATTTTTTGCCATGATGAATAACACTAGTGGATACGAAGTTCTCTTTAAGGATAAAAAAGTCGTAGAAGATGCTTACGCTCTTTTTGAAAAAGAGTTTGCTGCTCAGCCTGACATGGTTCCTGGAAAATTTAAAATCTATAACTACGATAACTTCACTATCGAAATGTGTGATTACGTTTTCACCAATTCTGAAAACAAAACTATCCGCTGGAGGGTTGTTTCTAACGTATGGGGAGATGAAGTTATTCCCATCGCAGAAGCTCTTAAACAAACTGGACATACAAACGTAACTTATATGGGAACCGCGGGAGCATTTGCCACAAAAGGGTATAAAGTTGGTGACCTGGTTTCACCTGCAACTGTCCGCGATGGTGACAAGGCCTTACCAATGCTGGCCACTCCAATGAAAATTGAAGGGGCGAAATACGGTGGTTCTGTTGAACACGTTGGATCTCCTTTTGAAGAAAGCAATGCCTGGTTAGCTAAAGCAGAGGCCCGTTCAGAATTCGTTGAAGTTGAGACATCATACCTTCGTCGCATTTTTAATGGCCCTCAAGATAAGTTAGAAATTTTCTTACTGATCTCTGACATATTAGGAAGTGATACTGAAACACTTGCTCACGCTACAAGTTCAAAAAGAAAAAATGCTCAGAACAAACTTCTGGCAAAATTATTTGAAAGAGATTCAAAAGGGCTTCCTGCTCCAGTAACAACTCATGTTTCAGATGCTTCAACAAGTTTAAAAAACTTAGTTTTCAAAGTTCTAGAAAAGAAAACACCTGCCTTCCGTTACTATGCTTACTCTCATCTAAAAAATAAGAAATCACTAACTGAAAAAGAAATTCTTGATTTTGCTGCTTCAAAACAATCTTTTACTGACTCTTTCCTTCTGGATCGTTTAGTAAAAATTGGTGAAGTCATCCATGAAATTAAAAAGTCTAATCCTAATGCAGGAGACTTTGACATCGCTTTCTCAAAAAGCCTTGCCGAAGGAACATGGAATCCAAAAGAAGAGAAATTGAATATTATTTTCAAAGCAAAAAATGCTCAAAGCGAAGCGATTCTTAAACAAGCACTGAACGGGAATAAGACGTTCATAGATGCAATGAAAACTTATGCAATTCTTGATGTAAAAATGGCCATTGAAGATCCGAGTATGATCTGGATGAAAGTTCCTGAAAAAACGGACCCTGACTTTTTAGTAAAAGTGTACGCCTTGACTGGATTTAAAAATGCCGGTCTTTATAAGAACGTTACTTACAATGGAAATATCACTTTAGACTTTTTACCTACGTCTAAAGCGGCCAATGCTCTAGAGGTATTTTATCAAGGTAAAGGCCTAGTCCCCGCTAGTCCTAAAGACCTTGGTGGAACATGTTTGCAAGCTATGCAGAGATTTTTACAGCTGATGTAAAAATCCCTGTTCGGGGGAATAGATGAAGTATCTTAGTTACTGTGTCTTCTTATTCATGTCGCTGCTGCTGCAGAATTGTGATAACAATGTCACAATCGCAACTGCGCCTTCTCGCCATATTGCCAGCGAGTTTGTTGAAAAAGTTGACGGTAGCGAAGCACTTTCAAAAGGAGTCAAAGAACTTTTAAATGAAGAGCAAAATCTTCACAACAAAGATCTTTGGGGAAAAAATGCTTTTGCATCCAACATAGACCCTAAATATGTACCGGAAGCGAATCCAAAATTTCCACTTCCCTATTATCTAATTCCGGAAACTGATGCAAAGTTTCTCTATTCATCTCAATTTGATACTAAAGTCGGCGACCAGCTATACATGCTGGTTTCCGGCACAAAATATTTCAAACTTTTTGTGCATCCTGAGTCTGAAGCCCATTATGATTTTTTAAGAAATGCTTACCGCTATATTGGCCCAACTGAAACAGAATTCATGGCCTCACCCACTTCAAGTTATCGCTCCCTGATCGTCTGGAACCAAAACAATAAAAGCAAAACTCCTTTCATTGCCAAAGTCAGCTTGGATAAAAATGTTATCGGTGGGATTGATCGTCTGGTAAGTGAAAACGAAGTTGAAAGATCTATAGCTAATCAAAGAGCTTTTGATCAGATCGGTAAAGAAAATTTAGATAAAATGAACATGAAGCTTTTCCCTGAATCAGCAGGGCTTATCTTTGATCGCAAAATTGATGGAGCTCCAGATAAACTTGGAGGACAGCTCATTCGAGAAATCCCTAGTGAAGTTATTAACGGAGACAAAAAGTGGTTGTCCTTTTCTGCCTTGATGAGTCCTAATCATCATCCAAAACCACTGATTATGGAAGTTATTAAACAAAGTGGTCTCAGCTCATATCAATTTTTTGAAGAGTATATGATCAAGGGTTACCTGGAGATGTTTGAAAATATCTCTTTAAAAAATGGAATCAACTTTGAGCCTCATTCGCAAAACCTGGTTTTTGAAACCACTGCAGGACTCAAACCTACTGGTAAATGGGTATTGAGAGACTTTGGTGGAGTGTGGACTGATCCTGTGGCCATGGCCGGAAACAACGGGCCACTAAATGCTTACATGCATCCAGCAAGTGCCTCAAAATATAAATTGAGAGGCGGAAGGGCCAACTACATCAGTAGTTATGTCTTTTTCTATAAGAGACAAGTATTCGACATGCTTTTAACTGAAGTCGCAAAATTTGATTCGGCAATGACGGATTCAAAAATGGCTGACCTCAAAGCTAAAATTGATAAGATGTATCTTAAACAAATCAATGCCTATTTAAAACTCAACTTGAAAGTGGCACCTGATATGTCGACTTATCAAAAAATTGAACAAATGGTTTTAGATCAGACGACATTAGATAGTAAAATTAAAAAGACTGCAGTTAAAAATAGTACTGAATTAAAAGCTTTTTTTGAGAGAAAAAAATCTAATCAGGAATGGATTGAATTATCCAGTAAGGCCCGTGGCCCATCTGAGTTTTTTATCACTGATCACGGAGTCTATGAAATTTCAGATAACAAAGTGGTAGGTCTCGCCCTATTCAATCAAGCTGATCTGGAAAACTATAAAAAGAATAACGGCATGCTGGATGGGATTCTGCAGGACTTTCAATACAAACCTCGTGTAGGATGTTTTGAAATGATTAAAAATTTCTTCAGATAGGCCATTATGATTTTAAATCACCTCTACAATGATAATGGAAAACCATTATTGGTTATGCTTCATGGACTACAAAGTTCACTGGAAACTTTCACTCCATTAATCCCTCAACTGGAAAAAAGCTTTTCGCTTTTACTGGTCGATCAAAGAGGTCATGGGCAATCACCTCCTTCGGGAAATGATTATACTGCCGAGGCCATGGCCCGTGATTTAAAAGATCTTCTTGATCATCTCAATATAAAAAAGGCCATTTTTCTTGGGCATTCAATGGGAGGAAGAACAGTTCTTGCTTTTGGCTCACTCTACCCTCAGATGGTTGAGAAAATGATTATAGAAGATATGGGAATTCATCAAAGGGTTAAGCGCAGCGATGAGCTTGATGATGAAAAAGATAAACTTGCATCTAATGCCAAAGTGACTTCGTTAAAGTTTAAAACCAAAGAAGAAATTTTTGAAATTATCTCTCCACTTTATTCATACGCTAAAGACTTATTAAAAACCAAAGTGAAAACCAATGTCGATAGCTTTGAGCTTACCTTCTGGCCCGATGTTTCTGTTATGTATGGGTATCAAGGCAATTATTCAGATCTCACTCCCTCACTAACTAATACTGATTTTCCAGTGCTTTTCCTTATTGCTGATCCAGAAGTTGGATCGGCCATGACTCAACAGTGTCTAGACCATATTAAGAAACATGTCCCTAGGGCCCAGCTCCAACTGATTCCAAAATCATGGCACAATATTCATAAAAGTGACTCTGTTGCGTTTTGTGATGCTCTCATCAATTTCGCTCTCTAGAGTTTTTTATTCCAGATAAAAAACGACCTGGCTTACAACTCTCACTTTCTTTTTTAAAGACGTCTCAGAATCATAATCATTAATCGGCGATCCGATAGAAAACAATCCCTGAGAAGCATTTTTAATATCCCCGACCTCTGCTCCTGCATTCGTAGCAAAACTTTGTGCAGCGGCCTTTGCATTCTTTGTTGATTCTTCGAGCATCTGTGGCTTGATAGAATTTAAATCAGTAAAAAAATAACTGATTCGGCTGCTCGATAAGGCCACTCCTTTACTTAAGAGTTCATCGGTCTTCTGGCTTGCGGCCACAAGTTTATCGATCTTATTACTCGTAACGACAAATCCTCCACGATAAACAAAACGTGCTCCTTTTCTTTCTCCGTACTCCTGAGCATCTTTATCCGTGATATTCCCGGCATCTTTTTGGATTTCTTCTTTCGAAAATCCCTGAGCTTCTAAAAAGGCCATCGTTGTGTTTTGAATATCATTCGTTTTTTTATTCAAATCCATCATATTATCTGAGGCCACATTCACCGTAAGTGACCAGCGAGCTTCATTGGAGTCCACGATTCTTTCCGAAAGACCTTTCACTTCAACAACTCTATCGAGTTTTTTGAATTCGATAATCCCGTTACCAATAAAAAATCCACCTAAGGCAACACCGAAAGCGACAATAGCACTAGAAATTGAATTCATTACATCCTCCAAATTGCAGCACCAAGTGCTTTTCTTAATTTAATAAGCCCCGATCTTTCGTACCAGTATGTTTGTGTAGCATTCGTTAAAATGACTGCACCAATATTTGTTTCAGGATTAATCCAAAAAGAAGTTCCAGTGAAACCAAGGTGACCAAAAGTTTTAGTCGTCGCTCCCTTGCCTGCCAATGTATTTTCAGGGTCCATCACATGGTCAAATCCCATGATAAAGCGGTCTTCATTTTTATGTGTCTTGAAAGCATTTAACAGTTGCTCATTCATTGAAGCTTTTTGATTCAGATTGATCAATGATCTGCAAAGGCCATCAATGGTTGCAAATAAGCCTGCATGAGAGACAAACTCTCCAATGTTAAAGCAATTATTATCGTGTACCTGACCGCTTACAACCTGCTTATTTCTAATCCCATACTCAGGAGAAAATGCATCCTCGGGAAGTTCTGTCCAATGAAGTAATTCAGGATCAAAATAATATGAGCACAACTCTTTTAACTTCTTACCTGATTTTTTTTCAATCTCCAGCATACATCTCAGCGATGAGTAATCTGAGTACAATGTAGGTGACAATTTTATATCATAAGAAAGAATTTCTTCTCTCCATGTCTTTTTAGACAATAATCCTCCACTTGGAAGACCTGCGATATGATTAAGTAACAAGTCGCTTTTTTCATCAAAAACTGCAGGTGACTTTAGTTTCACTGCTGAGTTGGTTAATGCTTTTGTTAAACTTGCTAAATCAAAATAGAGATAAGGCCTTTCAGAGACCACGTTGGTCGCACTAATCTCAAAGCTTTCAAATTTATGGTTTTTAAAATCGATAACTCCCACTGCAAGTGAGTCAAAGTGCTGATCTTCTAATAAACTAAGGGCCGAATCTAATAATTGATTTTTCATGCAATTAGCTTAACATAAATAAATGAAAACTCTATTAGCAGTCTCTGGATCTCTGCGATCTGAATCAAAAAATTCTCAAATTTTAAAATGTATAAAAGAAGAATACGCTGAGACTGTTCAAGTCGAGATCTTTGACGCAATTGCAGAATTGCCTCATTTCAATCCAGATATTGAATTCATTCCTCAAGACGCCTTATTCAAATGGAGAAAGGCCTTAATTAATGCTGATGCCATACTTATTTCTACCCCAGAATACGCTCACGGTATTCCTGGAAGCCTTAAAAACGCACTGGACTGGGTGGTTGGAAGTGGTGAGCTTATGGATAAAAAAATAGGTATTATTTTTTCATCCAGCTCTGAGGCCTTATTTGTTCAGGATCAATTGCTTGAAGTTTTACGAACGATGTCAGCAAGAGTGAGTAAGGACTGGAGTCTTAAAATTTCAGGTGCGACTTGCACACCTGAAATTGAAGATATTATCAAAAAACTACTTATCTAATTTAATCCACTCTCTAGCGATTTTGTCTGCTTTTTCATAAGAATCACTAACAGAGATAATTTTGTTATCTGCAAACTCCAGAATGCTATTTCTGCTTCCTTTTGAAGGCATTTTTTTAGACAGCATAGTTCTTGTTTTCACAGCTAATCTTCCTGTTCCACCTTTTGCATGATAAACAAAAGTCACCAGGCCATCTTTATTGATCATCATGGGAATATTATTTTCACTCACAACGAAAATTGGTGAAGTCAAAAAATCTCCCGACCTCTTTGCAACTAATGTTTTAACTTTATTGATTTCCATCATCTGCATAACATTTTTGTTAACAAATTTACTGAATTCAACTTTCGCATTCTCTTTCGTTAAATCTGTATCTGGTGCTGCTAAAGTCATCTCGTCAGTTACATCTTTATAAATGGCCAAATGCTCGCCTGTAAGCTTTGTATATAACTCAACACACGCGTTCACACCTTCACATTTTTCAGCGTAAGCATTAAATGAAAACAAAGTGATCAATGTAAAAATAGAAAGAAGCTTCATTAGATCCTCCGTAAAAAAAGGGGCCATTGTAAGGCCCCTTTAATTAAAAAATTACTTAGTGTTTTTGATTGCTGCCTGAGCTGCTGCCAGACGAGCAATAGGAACTCTGTATGGCGAGCAAGAAACGTAATCAAGTCCAATCTTATGACAGAACTCAATTGATCTCGGTTCACCACCGTGCTCTCCACAAATCCCAAAGTGCATATCAGGATTAGCTTTGCGCCCTTCAGTTACCGAGTGTTTCATTAAAAAACCAACCCCTTCCTGATCGATAGAAACGAATGGATCATTTGGAACCAATCCTTTGTTTACGTATTCAGGTAGGAACTTTCCAGCGTCATCACGAGATAAACCAAACGTTGTCTGAGTTAAATCGTTTGTACCAAAAGAGAAGAACTCTGCATGTTTTGCAATTGATCCACTCATGATAGCAGCTCTTGGAAGCTCGATCATTGTTCCGATTTTGTATTTAACTTTTTTGCCTTTTTCTTTGAAGATTCTTTCAATCTCAGCAATAGCTTCTGACTTCAGAAGGCTTAATTCACCTTCAACGGCCACAAGTGGGATCATAATCTCAGGGTAAACTGTAATCCCTTTGTCTGCACAAATAAGTGCCGCTTCGATAATCGCCTGAACTTGCATGCGATAAATCTCAGGAAAAGTTACACCAAGACGACATCCTCTGTGTCCAAGCATCGGGTTGAACTCGTGAAGTTGTTCCCCACGGTTTTCGATTGATTTCATTTCAAGTCCAAGACTTGCGGCCAGTTCTTTTTTATCTTCAGCAGAATGCGGAAGGAACTCGTGAAGAGGTGGATCTAGTAAACGAATGTTAACCGGTAGACCATTTAATACAGTGAAAATTCCAACAAAGTCTTCTCTCTGAAAAGGAAGAATTTTTGCCAGTGCTTTTTCTCTGTCTGTAACAGTATTAGCGAAAATCATTTCACGAACAGCAAGGATTCTGTCTTTTTCAAAGAACATGTGTTCTGTACGAGTCAGACCAATCCCTTGAGCTCCAAACTTCACCGCTACTTTTGCATCTTCCGGAGAATCAGCATTTGTTCTTACACCAAGACGTCTGTATTCATCAGACCACTTCATGAAAGTTGCGAAGTCATCAGTGATAGCAGCGTCGATTGTCGGCACAACACCTTCAATAACTTCCCCTGTACCACCGTCAATTGTCAGTGAATCACCTTCTTTATAAACTTTTCCACCAACAGTTAGTGTGCGTGCACTTGAATCAACGATTAAAGCAGAACACCCAGCTACACACGGTTTCCCCATTCCACGAGCAACAACGGCCGCATGAGATGTCATACCACCACGAGCAGTTAGAATCCCTTGAGAGGCCACCATTCCGGCAATATCTTCAGGAGACGTTTCCTGGCGAACCAGAATAACTTTTTTTCCTTCTTCGTTCATTGTGTGAGCGCTTTCACTTGTGAAAGCAATCGTTCCTGCTCCAGCACCTGGCGAAGCTGGAAGCCCTTTAGCAATAATTTTCTTAACTGCTTTTGGATCTAAGCGCGGGTGAAGAAGTTGGTTTAAATCTTCAGGGTTCACTCTTAAAAGTGCTTCTTGTTTTGTAAGAATTCCTTCTGTCACAAGATCAACGGCAATCTTGATCCCAGCTGCTGCTGTTCTCTTTCCGTTTCTTGTTTGAAGAATATAAAGTTTTTTGTTTTCAATTGTGAACTCAATATCCTGCATGTCTTTGTAGTGAGCTTCCAGTTTTTTGTAAACTGTAGTCAGGTCCGCAAACGCTGCCGGCATTGCTTCTTCAAGAGTTTTGAATTGTTTATTTGAATCGTTCTTAGAGAAATTGTTGATTGGCTGAGGAGTTCTGATCCCCGCTACAACGTCTTCACCTTGAGCATTGATTAAATACTCACCGAAGAATTTCGCCTCTCCCGTTGATGGGTCACGAGTAAAACATACACCAGTCGCGCAGTCGTCACCCATGTTACCAAAAACCATCGATTGAACATTTACAGCAGTTCCCCAATTATGGGGGATATCGTAGATCTCACGGTACTTAACTGCTCTTGGATTTCCCCACGAATTAAATACAGCTGAAATAGCTAACCACAACTGCTCCATTGGATCAGTTGGGAAAGACTCTCCCGATTCTTCAAGAATGATTTTTTTAAAAACTGTTACCAGTTCTTTTAAATCGCTTGCTGACAATTGAGTGTCTTCATGAACACCACGAGCCTCTTTTAAATCTTCAAGTGTTGCTTCAAGAAGAGAAACGTTAAAATCCATAACAACGTTAGCGTACATTTGAATGAATCTTCTGTACGAGTCCCATGCAAAACGGTCGTTGTTTGTTAATTTTGCCAGACCTAAAACCGATTGATCGTTAAGACCAAGGTTAAGAACTGTATCCATCATCCCCGGCATTGAAGCGCGGGCCCCTGATCTAACAGAGAATAAAAGTGGATTGGCGTTGTCACCAAACTTCTTTCCCGTCATCGCTTCAACTTCAGCAATCGCTTTAAGCACTTGTGCTCTTACGTCCTGGTTGATGCTTTTTTTGTTAACTTCGTAATCAAGACACGCTTCAGTCGTTACAGTAAACCCTGGCGGCACTGATAGTTTTAACGAACACATCTCGGCAAGGTTGGCACCTTTTCCACCAAGAAGATCCTTCATGTCTTTGTTCCCTTCTGTCTTTTCTGCGCTGAAGAGATACACCCATTGTTTTGTCATTTCTACACCTCGGTAAATTAAGGCCAAACTAAAATTTAAATTTATCTCTTAAATAATTTTCAACATTCGCAATACCGATTCTTTCTTGAGTCATTGTATCGCGGCTTCTAATCGTAACTGCATGGTCGTTTAATGTATCGAAGTCTACTGTAATACAGTATGGAGTTCCGATCTCATCCTGACGTCTGTAACGTTTCCCAATTGATCCGGCCACATCGTATTCTGATTTGTAGTTACTGCTGATATCGTTGAAAAGTTTTGTTGAAACTTCTTCCAGTTCAGATTTTTTAGAAAGTGGCATGATCGCAGTTTTAATTGGAGCAAGTGCCGGATGGAATTTCATCACTGATCTTTCCTTCTCAGCATCACCTTCGTTTTCTAATCTGTAAGCATCACAAAGAATCGCTAGTAAACATCTGTCAGCTCCAACAGAAGTTTCGATAACGTATGGAAGGTACTTTTCGTTATTAACCTGATCAACATAGTTCAGGTTCTTTCCAGAGTACTCTGCGTGTTGTCTTAAATCGAAGTCTGTACGAGAGTGAATTCCTTCCATCTCTCCCCATCCCATTGGGAATTCATATTCGATGTCTGTAGCAGCGTCAGCGTAGTGAGCAAGTGAGTCCGGTCCATGTGGTGCCCACTTAATTTTTTCAGCGCGCAGACCGTTTTCAATATGCCATTTCCAACGTGTTTCTTTCCAAGCTTCCATCGACTCTTTTTGAGTTCCTGGTTTTACGAAATATTGCATTTCCATTTGTTCGAACTCACGAGTTCTGAAAATGAAGTTACCTGGAGTGATTTCGTTTCTGAATGCTTTCCCGATTTGAGCGATACCAAATGGAAGTTTCTTTCTCATTGTCGTTTGAACGTTCAGGAAGTTTACGAAAATCCCCTGAGCTGTTTCTGGTCTTAAATAAACCATTGATGATGTATCTTCCATGGCCCCCATTTGAGTTTTGAACATCAAATTGAATTGGCGAACATCTGTGTATGATTCTTTTGATCCACACTTAGGGCATGGCTTAGTCATATCGATATTGTCTGCTCTGAATCTTTCTTTACAAACTTTACAGTCCACCATTGGATCTGAAAATCCGTCAACGTGTCCAGAAGCTTTCCAAACTGTTGGGTGCATAAGAATTGAAGCATCAACACCTACTACGTCCTGACGTAGAGTCATCGATTTCCACCAACGAGCTTTTAAGTTATTTTTTAACTCAACTCCGTAAGGTCCCATATCCCAACATGAATTCAATCCACCATAAATTTCTGATGATTGAAAAATAAATCCACGCTGTTTACACAGGGCCACTAACTCACTCATTGACTTTAAATTGCTTTCATTAGACACGCTAATTCTCCAGGCTATAAAAATGAAAATTTGTCTCTAGAAGAGTAACGTTTTAGGTAGGTATTTGGAATTAAAATTTTTGATTTAAATAGCTTGAATACCGCCACAGATAACACTGGGCGATATCCAATAAAGATTTTGTCGTTTAGGCCTTTAAAGAAAGCTCATACAGCTTTTTGTATTCGCCATTTTTGCTCATAAGTTCTGCATGCGGCCCTTCTTCCACCAGACGACCGTCTTTTAGAACGAAGATTCTATCGTATTCCTGAACCGTAGAGAGTCTATGGGCAACAGCAATAACCGTTTTATTCCCAGCAATGGCCTCTAGAGCGCGCTGTACCACTTTTTCCGACTCATTATCTAGAGCACTCGTTGCTTCATCGAACAATAAAATATCTGTATTTTGTAAGAAGGCGCGGGCAATTGTAAGACGTTGCTGCTGACCACCAGAAAGCTTCGCCCCCCTGTCACCAATCACCGTTTCAAGTCCGTTGGGAAGTTTATCGACAAATTCTGAAGCGTAAGAAACTTCCAGGGCCTTTTGAATCTGCTCGTCAGAGAACATTCCGCCGATAGTCAGGTTCGCTCTAATTGTATCGTGGAATAAAAAAACGTCCTGAGACACAAGTCCATAAAGCTTTCTTAAAGGCTTTAATTGAATGTCAGAAATTTTTCTACCGTCAATTGTGATGCTGCCTTTTTCAATGGGGTATAAACCCAATAGGAGGTTTATGAGCGTTGATTTCCCTGAACCAGATAAACCAACCAGGGCCACTTTTTGTCCTTTTTCGATTTTGATGCTGAAGTCTTTTAGAACGTCACCTTCGCCATAGCTGAATGTCACATTAGAAACGACAATTTCTTTATCAAAACTTTGAACGTCAAAAGTTCCTGTGTCTTTTTCTTCTTCTATTTCTAGAATGTGTCTAATGCGATCTCCAGCAGCTAAACCTTGCCCAAGCTTAACATTGGCCTGAGAGTATTTTCTGATGGGATCCATAAGTAGTGCCAAGGCCGCAACGAACTGGATAAAATCCCCCACTGTCATGGCGCCTGATTTAATTCTGTAATAAGCAAAAACAATCACCAATGAAAAGGCAACTGCTCCAATCAATTCTACAAATGGATGGGCGATCTCTTCAACTTTCGATGTTCTCATCGTGTAGTTAAAATAATAATCCTGAGCGCGGTTGTAACGGCTCATAACAAATTCTTGAAGGTTGAAAGCTTTAGTCACTTTATGAGCTGACAAACCTTCACTTAGATTGTGAGTGAGTTCTGCACGACCTTCCTGCACTTCACTTTGGTTGGCCTTAATCTTTTTCCCGCTGATTTGAAAAATCAAAACGAAAAGTGGACCTACAATTAAAATAACAAGTGTTAGCTGCCAGTCACTGTAGATCGCAAGGCCCAGATAAACCAATCCTTTCACCGGCTCTCTGATAATATCAATTAGAGCTCTAAACGATTGAGCAAAAATTTCAGCGTCGTTTAAAACAGTTGAGAGCATGCGCCCTTGTTTGTTTTGATTGTAAAAACTTGTTGGAAGCCTTTGCATCTTAGAAAAAAGTTGAGTCCTCAAATCTGAGTTCATTTTTTCGCCAACAAATCTCATCCAATAGAAGTGATAAAATCTTGCCGGGAAATTGATAACCCCTAAGGCCAACAACAACCCTGCCAACGTCAAGACTTCTCTCAAAGTAGCATCGCCACTTAAGCCTTGATCGAAAATAGGTTTGATAAGTTTAACCTGAGCACCTGTTAAGGCCGCCAGGACAAATGATAATAAGAACGCCGAAAGGGCCATTTTTTTATATGGCTTCAGGTACGGCATTAGCTGAACAATAAGTTTTTTAATCATGCCCTACATTATCAGGATGGCGATTAAAATACCATAGAAGCGGTCTTAAAATCTTTTTCTTCAAAATGAAATTGGAAGCAAAAATAGTGAAACAGCATTCGAGGGAGGGATTTATATTCCAGCTTAAGTGTCCCAAGGTCTGAATACTTTGTGTGCGCTATGTGGCCAACAAGTTCCCATAACTCACGGCCCGATTGAACTGAGTATGTTTTGTTTTGGTTTACACACGGTGGGCAAGCAAAACCGCCTTCTTCCGGGATCAAATACATATCGTTGAACCCCTGAAGTTCTATTCCGCAAAGCGTACAATGCTCACGCTCAGGAAAAACTCCCAGGTGTAAAAGAGTCTTGGTTAAAAAGATAACGGCATGAGAGTGAATATAAAAAGTATTCTCTTTTAAAGACTTTTCCAGGTGCACGAGAGCATTACTCAAAGAAGTGAATAATCCTACCATTTCTGTGTTTTCTTCGTGAACGTCATGAAGATTTTCCGTCGGAGAGATGCGCTTGATAACTTCCAGGAAAAAGCACATTAAATAAAAAGCGCTGTGATTATTGCGGATCAGATCGTGATGCCAGATCATGTTCCATTCTTTGGCGTGGTAAACTTCGGTATTAGTTTTCGCCTGTGACAATTCTACTGAGAGCATGAAGCCTAGTTCGATAATCGAGGACTTTTGTTTTTTCCCTCCTCCACGACCGCCGTAGAAGACGACAGAAATCTTTCTTCCAGTTCGCAGAAGAAGATTCACGATGAGGTGTCGTTCATCGTAGGGTGTTTTGGAAAGGACCAGGCCTTCGACTTTGGTTTGCATTAT
>JBEIPV010000120.1:0-8378 GCA_040376855.1 Bacteriovorax sp. | reverse complement strand
TGGCCGATTTCGTGAGCGAGGATTGCTATTTTTGAATCTTCAGATTTGGAATCAAACTGAGTACTGGCCGTATCGTTAATCATGATGAGAGAGCCAATAATAGTGCCACCAGCGATATTGTTAGGGATGGTGATCCCTAAAATAGAAGAGCTGGGAAAGTTAGTAGCGTTGTCGTTACAGGCGATAAGGATGTCGCTATCAACGGCCAGAACCGGGTTTGGGTCACAGTTGGTAGACGGAGTACAGATTTGATCAGAGTGGTAACGTGAGTCCACGTTGACGACACTTCCTATTCTTAATTTCAATCTGCTGGTTGGAGACTTGTTCCAAAAATTATCAACGGCCTTTCCAACAAGTTCTAAAAGCTCTTCGCTGCTTATACCAATTTCGGCACATCCACTGGCAACATTCACTTTGACTTCATCATCGGCAAAAACTAATTTGGCCGTATTGTTAAGTGTGAAGGCGTGAGCATTGAGAGATGCTAGAAGTAGAATGAAAGGTAGAATTATTTTTTTCATAGAACTTCTCCAAAGTGATAAGAAACGGTTGCACCTACACTAAAGGCGCGGTCTTCAGATTTAAGAGCATTAAAAACGTAAGTGTAAAGCTCTCCGGACCATTCTTTATTAAAATCCAGTCCCAGACCAAGGTTGACGATAAAGTTGCGTGAGTAAACTGCATCTTTAGGAAGAGGGAAAGAGTCTGTGCCATTCCCGTTATTTAATTCTGCTTCTCCGCCAGGCCCTGAGATTCTAGTAAAATAAAATCCCGCACCACCAATCAGATTCACGTAGTTTGTTTTGTATTTCATGTTAGCGAGTGCAAAAAATGTCACGCGCTTAATATTTTCATCTGCGCCAGACTTGGGCATTGTAAATCCAATCTGGGGCGCAAGAGCGAACTTGGGAGTGAATTGATAGTCGAGGCTAGCTGAAAGAGTGGGAAGGAAGCTGCATCCATTTTTGGTGCCCTCATCATCTGTTTGATAAGTCCCAATGAATTCACATAAATTACCCAATGAAATATAGAGGTCAGTGGCGGTAGTTGCTGGGGCCGCTGGAACCTTTGCTTTTTTTGCTGGAGCAGTAGGAGCGGCAGCATATACATTCGCAGATAGTGCGAATGCAATGAGTAATACAATAGCACTGAGCTTAATAGTCGGGTATTTTATTTTATTCATAATCGTTTAGTATTCTTTCAAGAGTTGGGCTAAAATGTCTATGACTAATTTGAGATCTTTATTCACTAATCCCACTCAAAGGAAATGTTATGTTTGATAGTTTCGAAATCCCAAAAGAACTGACTCCAACTGACCCACGTTTTGGTTCAGGGCCATCACTGGTTCCGACTGAATTCCTGGAAAGACTTGCTAAGACTGGTCATGAATACATGGGAACAAGTCATAGAAAGCCTGGTGTAAAAGCTGTCGTAAAAGAGCTTCAGGATGGAATTAAAAAATATTTTAACGTGCCATCAGACTATTTGGTTGTTCTTGGTAATGGTGGAGCGACTTTATTATTTGATATGATCGCTCTGGGAATTGTAGAAAAAAAGGCCACTCATTACACATGTGGAGAGTTTTCTGAGAAATGGTTTAAGTCGACAAAACTTGTTCCATGGATCACTGCTGAAAATATCAGCGTTCCATTCGGAAAAGGAATCAACGGTAAAGATGTTGCTGGATCAGATATGATTGCTGTGACATTAAATGAAACGTCAACTGGTGTTCAGATTTCAGAACTTCCAGTGGTAGACGCTAATACAATCCTGGCAGTTGATGCAACTTCAGGAGCAGGTCAGTGTCCATGTGACGTTTCAAAAACTGATATCTTCTTTTTCTCTCCACAAAAAGTTTTCGCAAGTGATGGAGGTCTTTGGGTAGCTATTATGTCACCAAAAGCAATGGCAAGAGCAGCGAAAATTGCTGGAGATAAAACTCGTTACGTTCCAGATATCATGAACTGGACAAACGCAATTTCAAATTCTGAGCAAAACCAAACTTACAATACGCCAGCACTTGCAACAATCTTCATCATGAATGAGCAAGTAAAACGTATGAACGAGTTAGGGTATGCTGAAATTCAAAAACTTTCACAGAAGAAAGCAGACCTTCTTTATTCATGGGCAGAGTCGAAGTCTTATCTTTCATGTTTCATTGAAGAAAAAGAATTCAGATCAATTGCCGTTGCAACAATCGACGTTGATACAAAAGTAAACGTTGATGATGTGATTAAGTGTTTAGAAAGAAATAAAGCTGTTTATGGAATTGATGGCTATAGAAAATTGGGAAGAAACCAATTCAGAATTTCTATGTTCCATAATATTTCGTATTCAGATTTAGAAAAGCTGACAAAGCTTTTATCGATGATGATTGAATCAAAATTATAATTCCCTATGACTACGGCATACTTTTGGGTCTGTCGTAGTCAACTTTCATTTACATTTTGAAAATAATTTGAAGAATATTCTCGCACTTTTTCCATATTCCTATTGGAAAAAATGAAAAAATCAACAATGAAACTGGGCAGTTACTTAAATAGAAGTGATTTGCTCCAATAATATCTGGCAACTTTTTCCTCTTAAGGTAATACGGTCTACATCTAAATACTTAGCATCATACGTCGAAGAGATTACAGTGAATTTCCTATTAAGATGAGACTGTGATGAAGATCTTCGTTTTCCATTTATTAACCTTAGTTGCTCTTGTCGGGTGTATGCCTGGTAAAAGCAATCTGCAAATTACTATGCCTAAAAAAGGTGCAGTAACTTCGACTGTTTCATCTGCAAGTATCTCATCAGTTCAAGTGATCAATAACCAATTAGTGATTAATGGAAATGGTTTTAGTGATGTAACGAATGTGAAAGTTAACGGTCATTCACTTAACGAAAATTTTACGATCGAATCAAAGACCGCAACAAAAATTATCGCTAATTCAATCAGAGCTTTTAGTTTTGATGTTTCAAAAGTATTCAGCTTAATTTTATCAGACGCAAATGCCAGTGCGACATTTGCCATCGACTTCTCACTTTGTAATGCCACTTTAAACGGCAAGGGATTTAATTGTGCTGCTCCGGTAGCAGACAAAGACGTTCTTGCTTACGATGCAGTCTCAGGAACGTGGAAGCCACGTCCGGCATCAGGGTTAAATTATCTTGGAACATTTGATGCTTCATCAAATCCAGGAGCAGGCCCTGCGATTCAGCCAGCTGGTGCTTATTATGTTATCAGTGATGATGGAACGATTGCAGCAGTGAGCTTTGCTGTTGGTGACTGGCTAGTTTCAAACGGAAGTACTTGGCAAAAAATTGATAACTCATCAGCAGTACTTTCAGTTCATGGAAGATATGGTGCGATCACTGCCCAACAAGGAGATTACACTCTTGATCTTTTAGGAGATGTGAGTTTTCCAACAGCGCCAGTTGCCGGAAAAGTTTTAAAGTTTGACGGAACAAATTGGGTAGCAAGCGATGATCTTTCGGGTGGAGGAGCTGGCTCAGTGACATCAGCTACAATCGCAGACGGAACAATTATGAATGCTGATATCAATGCAGGTGCGAGCATTGATTACTCAAAACTAAATATCCCGAATACAACTATCCCATATGCAAAATTAAATATCGCTGATGGTGCAATTCCTGTTGCTAAAATTTCAGGAATTCCTGCTGTGACGAGTGTTTTATCAACATCAATTACGAATGGTGATACGACTCATGCTCCTAATGGAGATGTCGTTTACGATGCTCTTGCATTGAAACTTGGAGTGAATGGTGGAGCGCTGACGAGTGGCACGATTTCAGGTCTGCCAACTCCTGTGGGGCCAACTGAAGCCGCTAGTAAAAGTTATGTAGACAGTGAGATTGCTGGCATCACTGGTTTTTCAGAAGCCGCTGTTTTAGGAACTGATCTTGCTGGATTAAATACAGGTGTGAATGGACCGATCACGGCCGCTGATACCGTTTTGGGTGCATTTGGAAAAATGCAATACCAAGTGACAGACTTAAAAGCAAAAGGTCTATGGGATAAAACTGTCAATGATATCGCCTATACAGCAGGTAATGTTTCTATTGATAAAAAATTACGTTTAAAAAGTGACAACGCAAATTATGTAGAGATTCTTTCTCCAACATCACTGGCCACAACTTATACGTTAACTCTTCCAGCTAATGATGGAAATGCTGATCAAGTTTTAAAAACTAATGGAACAGGAACTTTGTCATGGGCAGACCTAACCGATACTGGTGTTCAGGCCTTTGCTAAAACAGCACTTCCAACTTGTGGTGCAAGCGAAGTTTTAAAATCGAATGGAACATCTTTTAGTTGTGTGACTGATGCTTCAGTTCCTGCTTTTACTGGAACTGCTAACAGAGCAGTCGCAACAACTGGAGCTGGTGGATCACTTGCCGTGCAGGCCGTGACTTCAACTGAGTTAGGTTATTTAAGTGGTGTAACATCAGCGATTCAAACTCAATTAAATGGAAAAGAGGGAACTCTGACAGCTGGAACTTCAGCTCAGTATTATCGTGGAGATAAAACATGGGCCACGCTAAATTCTGCTGCAGTTCCGGAGTTAACAAATTTATATTTTACCCAAGCAAGAGCGATTGCTTCGCCATTGACGGGTGTATCATCAACTGCAGGAACGATTACTGCTGCCGATACAATTTTAGGGGCCTTTGGAAAATTACTTAATACACAAACAGATTATGTTTCAAAGACAGCAAACTCAACGATCACAGGAACGTTGACAATTAACTCAATTGTTGGAGCATTAAAAGTTCCACCACCGGTTAATGTTGATGATGCAGTTCCAAAATCTTATGTCGATGGTTTTGGACAATGGACTAAGAGTGGATCTGATCTTTATCGTTCTGATGGTGTGATCGGATTAGGGACAACAACACCTGATAGAAGATTAACGATCATTGGTGATGGCACGAATTACGGTGATGATATTTATGTCGAAGCCGTTAATAGTGAAACTGCCGTTGCTCAAATCAGTCTGACAAGATCAAGAGGAACAACGACAACTAGAAATCCTGTTCTTGCCAACGATATCCTTGGAGTCCTTGCCTATAGAGGAAATGATACAGGGAATGCTTCAACATTTCCTTCATCAGCGAGAATTATTTCTCAAGCAGAAACAGATTTTGCAACTGCAGTAAATGGAAATTTAGTTTTTCAAACGAATGCGGCCGGGACATTGAGTGAAAAAATGAGAATTACATCAACTGGTAGAGTTGGTGTAGGAACGACAACTCCTGGTGCCATGTTTGAGATGTCTTCAACAACGCCATCACTAAGAATAACAAATTCGAATGTCGCCATTCCAGATTATTCAACTGCAGGATTTATTCCGGCCTTAGGTGCAAATACAACAGCACAGTGGGTGAATTATAGTAATAGCAATGGTGGGTATCAGTTGGCAGGTTTTACAAAGGCCGGAGTCAATACGGCCGTACCTGCGGCCATAGTTGGTTACCATGGGGGCACGGCCCCAACAGCTCCGGCCATTGCGCTTAGTGGATATAAATGGGATGGAGCTACTAGTAGAGCAGCGCTAGCAGCAACTGAGTCAGTTATGCAGGTCTTAAATGGAGCGACTCCTTTAATGACAGTTTCAGGTGCTGGTAATGTTGGAATAGGAGCGACGGCACCACTTACGAGTTTGCATATTGTAAGCACTCAGCCTTCAACGGAAGTTCATCCAAATCGCGCCGGAATTCTTTTAGAAGCTGAGGGGACAAGTGTCGGAGGACGTATTGCTGCAAAAGTGAGTTCTGATACGGAGTCTCCACTTTTTGTTGGATATCGTTCTCGAGGAACTAAAGCAGCGCCAACGGGACTTCTTTCTGGTGATCAAATAACTGCAGTCTCTCCTGTTGGTTATGATGGTGCAGGGAATTGGCAAACAGGTGCACACATAAGATTTAATACAACTGAAAATTGGTCAAGCTCTGCTATCGGTTCTGCTATTTCATTTAGAACACCTAGTAACGGGACAACGAGTGTACCTGAAAGAATGAGAATTGATCATAACGGGAATGTCGGAATCGGGACATCTGCACCGGCCGCGAACTTACATATTACAGGTAATGTGGATGGTGATGTAACTAGTTACATCACTAATACCGACGATACTGGAACTCTTTCTCGCTCAATGTTCTTGGTTGGCACTATTAGTTCTGGATTGAGATATGGGTATCTCGCACATCACGGTGCTGGGTTTGTAGCATCCGGCCCATACAAACCAAGAACGACAGTCTTATCTGGAAATGATACTGGTGGACTTAATTTTAATGGTAATTCTCAGCTTGGATTTTGGGTTAGTACTTCAGAAAAAATGAAGATTCTTTCTAATGGTAACGTCGGTATTGGAACAAGTACACCGGCCGTAAATCTCGATGTTACAGGTGCTGCTAAAGTAGGTTCAGGAACAACAGCGAGAACTGGTGATTATTTAAGTTTGACAACAAGTAGTGCATCGACAAAACGATCAGGAATTCAGTTTTATCAAAATGGAACGGGGTTGTATGAAATAGGGATAGATCATGCATCCAATAATTCTAATACTTTTTTTATTCATGATAGTATCAATAACGCAAATCGATTTGCCATTGGGGCAACTGGTAACGTTGGGATTGGAAATGCTGCACCTGATGAGAAATTTGTCGTTTTTAATGGAACGACGACAGGGAAGTATACTACGGGGGGCTGGACTCATTCATCTGATGCCAGACTAAAACACGACATTCATACAATCACAAACGCTACAGAAAAAATTCTGAAACTCCGTGGTGTCGATTATATTTTTAATAATGATTCAACTAATGAAAGACAATTAGGATTTATCGCTCAGGAAGTTGAACCGTTATTTCCTCAAGTCGTTAAAACTGATAAAGACGGATATAAATCTATGGTCTACGCCAACTTAGTAGCCCCATTAGTAGAGGCCTTCAAAGACCTTTATAAAAAAGTCACAGACATTTTTATGACGACAGAAAAAAACACACGCGCCATCGCTTCAGTGAATTTGAAAGTTAAAAAACTTGAAGAAGAAAACGCAGCAAAAACCAAAGAGATTGCTGAACTAAAAGCATACCTATGCGCTAAAGACCCTGAAGCGAAGATTTGTAAATAAACTCCTTACTTTTTTTCAGCAACTTTCTTGTCAGTTAAAGCATGAAGGTGCTCTTTCATTTCCACTTCTTTATCACGGCTTTTCACTCTAACATTTTGAGCGATTTTCCGATCTTTTTTTCCTTTTTTCATTGGGAACCTCCCAATCGTACAATTGCATCCTTCATGCCTCAATATTCGGGACAATTTGACTCAAAAAAGTACTTTTTCATTGGTACTTACTTTGCAATCTATTCTGGCAGGCGGGAAAAAAATTATTCTGCCAGGGAGTTTACTATGAAAATGCTTTTATTATTCTTGAGTCTTGCGATGTTGTATTCAGCAGCTCAGACCCCGTTCAGAATAAAAACCGCAGTCATTTATCAAGGAAATGTTATTGATTTATTAGATCCGAGTCGACCAAGAATTGCATAACAAAATAAATGCATAGGCATAAGGAGTTTATGAAAACTTTAATTGCTTTATTGTGTGTCTCTATGAATATCAACGCTACTGCGACCTTCCAGGAAAATTTAATGGATGAACTGGATCCCAAGTCCCCGGCCATCGAAGAAACACTTCAAGAAATGGATGATGCTTATTTAAAAATGACAGGTGAGTGGCCATTTCTAAAAATAGATGAAGATCAAAAAGGAATTTGCTATCGAAACTCTTGTCCAGTGTGGGCGAGGGCCAATTTATCTGAACAATTAATGTATATTTATATCGACGGTGAACTGAAATATGTCTGGCTGACTTCTACAGGTACGCGAGGTTATGCCACACCATACTTAGATGAAAATCCGAATGGTCGAATTTATGATCGCTATTCATCCAATACTTATCCCGGCGGAGACTACAACGGATTAGGCAATATGCCCTATGCCGTCTTTGTGAGAGGTGGCTATGCCATTCATGGAACTATTAAGAGCAATTGGCCTAAACTCAGGCACGCCCGCCTCTAAAGGCTGTTTAAGACTTCACCCTGATAATGGTTTTATCTTTAATCGTTTAGTCAGAGCGGCCGGAGTGGCATGGTCCTGGGTGACTGTAGAGTAATTAGACGACGAATCTTGGGGTGCCTAAACTTTAGACATCCCAGATCTTCTAAATGCACGAAAACAAGAGCTATTCTGTTGGTCTGATAATTGCTGTCTCATACGTAGATGAGGCACAATTTTATGAAAACAAAAAAACTATTATTTTTGGTGATGGCATTTTTTTCATTCACTATCCAAAACGCATTTGCGTTGGGTGG
>JBEIPV010000152.1:0-6299 GCA_040376855.1 Bacteriovorax sp. | reverse complement strand
AGCTCTTCTGCCGTCAATTTTTTTAAGTCCAAAAGCGTCCTTGAAGCCTCTTTAAATCGTATACGTCACAAATTCAATTTCTGTGACGTATGAGGAGTGAATCTAATAATATTAGCAAGGGGCGGACGTGTTCACAAAATTTTTAGCAGTTACTTGTCTATTTTTATCCATTTTGGGGACAAAAGCAGAGGCCCATCCAGTTGCCTTTGCGGGAAGTTACTCCATTATGACCTGGAACAGTAAGGAGATGAGTGACTGGATGCTTACTCATAGCTTTACATCAAAACAATCACTCGCGGCCCGCTACCTGCGCCTTCAAACCCCTGAGGGAGAAAGAACGTTTTACATGCCTCAAGTAAACTTCCTTCTAAAGAGATGGAATGAGCTGGACTCACAGGCCAACGTCTATTTAAGTGTTGGGCATGGGGTAGAGAAAATGAAATCTTCTTATAAGAACACTTCAGGGGCAGCCATAGAAGCAGACTGGGAATCGAGAAAGTATTACGTGTCTTTTAGAGAAGACGTTTTAATCTCTAATAAAGACTCTCGAAAAAATATTTATCAATCAAAAGCGAGAGCAGGTTTCGCACCATACTTAGCTGAGTTTGATGAACTCAATACTTGGTTCATCCTACAAGCAGATACATCTAATAAAATGGACAAAGACTTCAAACTCACTCCTTTTGTTAGATTTTTCTATCACAATGTCCTGACTGAATTTGGTGTGAGTTCAAAAGGCGACGCTCAATTTAATTTAATGGTCCACTTTTAATCTAAGGAGATATAAATATGAAAACATTACTACTGGTTTTAGCTCTAGCATTTTCAACATCTACGTTTGCTGCAGGAAAAATCGAAGTCACTGTTAAGGGGATGGTTTGTTCATTCTGCTCACAAGGGATTACGAAAAAATTTAATGAAGAAAAAGTCAAAAGTATCAATGTCGATCTGGCAAAACACTTGGTCACAATTGAGTTAAATGAGAATCAAGAATTATCAAATGAAAAGATTACAAAAATTTTAACTGACTCAGGATACGGAGTAGAAAAAATTGAAGCCAAATAGTGATTTACAAAAAAATATCTGGATTTCATTTTTTAGTTTATTCACATCGATGAGTACGCTGATTTGTTGTGCACTTCCGGCCCTATTGGTTTCCATCGGGCTGGGGGCGACGATGGTAGGATTAGTTTCAACTTTTCCATCTTTGATCTGGCTGTCGGAAAATAAACTGCCGGTATTTGCGGGCTCATTTATCATGCTGAGTTTTAGCTCTTATATGCAGTACCGTGCCCGGTTTCTTCCGTGCCCGATCGATCCGAACGAAGCACGTGCCTGCACGTCGGCCAGAATGTGGTCGAAGCGAGTGACAATCTTTTCTATTGTTGTATGGACTATTGGGGCGACGTTTGCACTATTGCCGATGATTCTTTAAAGAGCTTTGAAAAAACATAATACCCGCCGATGTAAATCAGCATCGGCAACATGGCATAAGCTGAATTCGTGGCCGCGATAAAAAACGCCGCCACAAAACCAAACACCGAAAAAAATTTCAAATAAAGATAAGCGCCTCTGAATTTTCTCCAGGCCAGGATGTAGACCACGGTCTGAGCAGCAAGAAATAACAAGAGAGCAAAGGTCAGGCTTTGAAGCACAACTTTATAAAGCTGGATTTGAAAGTCTGGAGAGTCGATCTTTCCTTCTAATGTCCCAGTGTAGCGGGAGTAATTAGTCGCACGGAAATAGAGCCAGGCCACTAAGGCCAGGTCTGTCAGGTAACAACCTGCCATCGCCAGTATTTTTTGTTGAGATCGATTCATAGTCAAAGTATAAGAATATTAAAAATTTTTGGATAGTTTTTTGATGTTTTAATTTTAAAACTGGCGATAATTGACTCATGAAGAAAATTTTAATCATCATTTTAGTTACCGCTATCGCCACGGCCACAGGGCTTTACTTTAGACCAAGCTATTCTTTAATCGGGCAGCTTGATTGGGTGAATGTACTGACCAAGGGGTACTTTGTAGGGACCGTTTCAGGGTTTTTCAGCCAGGGATTCATCGATGAGTCGTTTTGGTATGTGATGAGATACACCATGGGCGGATTGATCGCAGGACTTGTGATGGCGATGTTCATGGGTGGATCGAAGAGTTCGGGAAAAAGTAAAAAGAAGTAGGAGTTACTCGTCGTAGTTTCTTCTTTGAAGCTTTCTCTGAACGTCTTTCTCTTTATCCGATTCACGTTTGTCGTGAAGTTTCTTTCCTTTCCCTAAAGCAAATTCAAGTTTTACTTTCGAGTCTTTGAAATAAATTTTAGTTACGACTAAAGCGAGTTGCTGAGTTTTCATCTCGTGGTGAATGCGAGTGATTTCGACGCGATTTAAGAGCAGTTTTTTAACCCTGTTCTCTTGGTGGTTGTGGATGTTTCCAAAGGCGTATTGAGGGATAAGGACGTTATAGGCCCATACTTCACCATTGCCATCGATTGCGACGTAAGCTTCTCCTAAAGAAACTTTACCTTCGCGCAGAACTTTTAGTTCAGTTCCTTGCAACATGATGCCGGCCTCAAAAGTTTCCTTAAGAGAGTAGTCGAAGCCCGCGCGTTTATTTGTACCGATGATTTTAATGCTCATACTTAAAAATTAAATTTCACTCCCAAACTTCCGGCAAGAATATACCCGCCGATGTCGTACCCAGGGGCACCAATTTTTGGCCCTGAGGTTCCGTTTTCTTGATTAGCGGTTTTTGTCACGCGCTTATCCATGAGATGATGATACTGAAGGGAAGCCCCTAAGTGAACATCTTTCGACCAAATCACCATGCGATACTGCAGACCACCGGTTCCAACGATGGTGTTGGAGTCGATTGAGTTTCCACTTCCGCTGAAATCTCCTTTAAGGGGAGTCATGCGGTACTGTGCACCTAAAAGTGTACTCCATCTGTTGGTGATATTGTACTTCACTCCCAGACGAGGATTGATTGTATCTTTAGTTACAATTTTTTCATAGTTTGTACTCGGAACAAGCACCCCGCCGTTTTTTGCCACGGTCATGATGGGAGTCTTGTAGTTGGTCCACATTTGGTACTCAACCCCAGCGTAGTACTCAAAATCACCTTGTGAAAATTGAGTCCCTAAACGGAAAGTGTGTGGGTCGTAAAAAATCATTGAGGCCATCGTTGCATCAAAAAGCGCAAGTGATGGGTTGGTGATCTCTCCGTGAACAATTGCTTTCAGGTTAGATTTCATTTCCTGTTGGTAAGTGAAAAAAGCTGACATGTTTTCAAAACGTTTTGTCACTGATGCAATCACACCAACTGATGGTGATACTTTTGACTGGCCGCTGGCCCATGAACCGTAGTTGGCGCCGTTTAAGCTCATGTTTGTTTTTACATCGGCCGTCGCCTGGAATCCTAAGATGGCGCCAAGAGAATAAGCTAAGTCGTCAGACCATTTTTTAGCGAAGTTAACAAATGCCGACGTTCTTTGATGACGTGATTGAAACATAACGTACTCAGGTAAAAAAGCATCACCTGAATTAGATCTCACTAAATCGCCAATCGGTAAGAACATTGAGAAGGCCAGTGTTCCTAAGTGTTGGTGTCCACCAACTGGAACGGCAGCATGCAGAGCTGTTCCGTAAAATTTTGGATAATCCGTGCGGGCACTTCCCGTCGTCGGAGCGTTGTTGGAGTTCGTACCGTTAGTCACAGTGATTCCATCAATTTTTTTGAAGTGAACAGCTGTCGATGTCGCTTGAGCAAGCACATTGAACTTATCTGAAAATCCTAAAACTGAAGGAGCGTAGTAGTTGTTACTTGGATCGTTGGCATCAAGGTTTGATTGATTCCCAATTCCCGATGTCGAAAAACTCGCACCAAAAAGTTCAGGGTAACTTGCGTTTGCCTGAAATGAAGTCAGGACTAAAAGTAAGGCTAGGAATTTCATTTTTTTAACATCCTGTAGAGGTCTAAGACCTGATCAAGCGTCAGTGCTTCTGCTCTGATTGTCAGAGGTACATTGATTGATTCAAAACTTTTTTGGATCAAGTCGACTGGGAAAGATGACTTAAGCATCCCGCCTAATTGTTTTCTTCTGTTAGAAAATAGAACTCTCAAAAATTTTTCAAGCTTGTGGAATTCTTCCATGGGAACGAGTGATGTCTCTTTTCTTGAAAGAGTTAAAACTGCAGAATCAACTTTTGGTGCCGGAACAAAAGCTCCCGGTGGAACTTTAATTAAAAGCGCACTGTCGAAGTATGATTGTGTAAGCGCGTGAAGCGATCCCATAAAGTTTTTTGTCGTTGAAAAAGGAAAAACCTTATCAGCAACTTCTTTTTGGAACATCAATGTCATGTACTTAATTTCTGTCGCTTGTAAAAAGTTAATGAGAAGCGGAGTCGAAATATTGTAAGGAAGGTTAGAGACTAACCAGATTTTTTTACCAGCGATTCCTTTTTCTTTAAACCATTCACTTAGATTAACTGCAAGAGCGTCCGTCATCGTGATTTGGTCTTCACCAATAAATTGGCGAAGGTATTCAGGAAAGCGGTCATCTTTTTCAATAACAAAAAAGGGGATATTCTCTTCTTTTGCTCTGGCAGCAAGAGACTCAGTTAAAATCCCTGGTCCTGGTCCGATTTCAACGATAGCTTCGGCCTGACCTTTGAAGTCGCTGCAGATTCTAGAGATCACGTTTTGATCTTTTAGAAAGTGCTGTCCTAAGCTTTTATTTGCTAATGGTAGTTCTAATTTGCTCATTATAATTTTTCGCCTTTTCTTTGCTCTTCAAGTTTTTGTTTCTTAGATACGAACTGTCCGCGAGCATCGAGTGCCAGGCATTCAGGAAAAGAGATGGCCTGATGGAACGTACGAAGAGCGTAGTTGGCAATCATGGCACCGTTGTCTGTACAGAATTTAGGAGCAACAAAATGAACGTTCGGGTAATTCTTCTGAAGGTTTCTTCTTAGTTCAGAATTACAAGCAACTCCACCACCAACAACGATAGGAAGATTATGTCCGTCACAGATGTCCTGTGCTTTTTTTAATTTTTTAGATAAGGCCTCAACGATGGCGTGTTGATAAGAAGCACACACATCTTCCATTTTAAAATCTTTGTCAGGATGAGCTTCAACAAAATTTCGTAAGCTCGTTTTTACACCAGAGAAACTTAAAGTGGCGTCGCCTGAATCAAGCATTGAAATAGGGAACTTGTATTTTGTAGCATCACCATTTAGGGCCAGGTCATCAATGATTTTTCCGGCCGGGTAACCCAGACCCAAAAGTTTGCCGCCCTTGTCAAAAGCTTCACCTGCAGCATCATCGATGGTGTTTCCGAGAATCTCGAAATCAGTAGGAGAGCTGACTTTTAAATAAATACTATGCCCGCCGCTGACCAAAAGTCCCAAATAGGGATATGGAACAGAGGTTGTAAGGTGAATTGCCTCAAGGTGAGCGTAAAGATGATTCACTGAAGCGATCGGCAACCCGTGCATCAGCGATAGAGTTTTCGCGCAATTAATTCCGGTCAACAGCGGGCCTAAAAGTCCCGGGTGAGTCGTAACCGCTACGATGTCTATGTCCTCGATACTGACTCCTGCTTTTTTAAAGCATGAATCCAGTAAAGGAGTGATTTTTTCTAAATGATTACGTGCGGCGATTTCCGGAACAACCCCTCCCCATTTCGCCAGCATCAGTTCTTGTGAGAACGATTGGTGAGAAAGGAGTGTAGGAATTTGCCCCAAATCATCAGGGTTTCCCTTGAGAATTGCAAAGGATGTGTCGTCGCAGCTTGTTTCAATACCGAGTATAATTTTTTCTTTCATTATTAGTTTTTTATTGAGTTTTTCGCCATAATACATCAACCTATTCAGAATGAAAAACATTCATAGTTCAAGGAGGACTTAAATGAAATTAATTATCGGACTTTTGGCACTTGTAGCTACTACTTCAGTTTTCGCAGCAGATTCATCTTCAGGATGTGGAATGGGTTACGAAGTTGCTCCAAAGCAATCTCTTGTATCTTCATCAACAAGATCACTTGTTAACTCTACATTCTCAAGCACAATCGCTATGACTCTTGGAACTTCTGGATGTGCTAAGCACTCAATCGTTAAGAACGACGCTAAGGGAATTCACTTTGCTGAAGCTAACATGAACGTTCTTGCTCTTGAAATGGCACGTGGAAACGGGGAATTCGTAGCTGGTTTCGCATCTGTTTACGGATGTAACAACACTGAAGCTTTCGGATCAATGGTTCAATCTAACTATGAATCAGTTCTTCCATCTTCAAACACAACTGGT
>JBEIPV010000216.1:0-2548 GCA_040376855.1 Bacteriovorax sp. | reverse complement strand
GATCTCGCGCCTTGATCTATGGATTAGCAATGCTCCGGATGAGTTGATTGAAGATTTTGCGATCAGTGCTTTAGTTCATGAAGTGCCGGCGATTCTTGCTCGTAACTTTTGTAGCAAAGATTTGTTGGAAGAATATGAAGGAGTAGGAGAGACTTATAAACTCTTCGATGCCAGAGAGCTTCGTGATAAATGGGAAAAAATTATTCTTGGACAGGCCATTTATAAAGAGAAAACCAGACTCTATAAATACTTTATCGAAAGAGAGCATTCTCACAAAAGTTATAAAACTCAGTTGATGAATCTTTATTCGAAGTCAGTTCAGAGACGTGTTCGTTTATTCAGAAAAAAATAAATATTTATCAGGAAGATATATTGAAAACTTTTTCAAGAATACAAAGTCTTTTCTTAAGCTTCATTTTATTATTTATTACGACGACTCAAGAAGGCTGGGCTCAAGTTACTCCTACTCCTCCACAAGGAGTCCAGGTTACTCCTGAAGAATTTAAAGATTTAAAAAAGGAAGAAATAAAATCAGGAACCAGCGGTAGTGTTGTTTTTCTTCCAAGTAGTGGCGGCGGGAAAGATATCGCGATTATGATATTTGCAGTCGTCGGAGTTGTTGTCGTTGTTGCATGGATTCCTTACACTGCACTTCTTGCTTATAGATCTATCAAAAATCCTGAACTTTATAAATTCTCATCAATCCTTAGTGCATCTGTGATGAATATTGATAAAGATGGTGACAGATCTCAAAGTCGTAAAGGTCTAATGTCTTCTTTAAGATGGACTCCATTATCTGCTCTTAAGAGAAGTGAAGAAGAAATTAAAAATAATCCACATGATAAGTTTTTTGGTTTTAATTTCGAAGTTGGCTATTACGATTTCTATGATGAAATGAAACAAGCAGGAGTAAAACAAGAATATCATTCTCCATACTGGCTTGTTGGCCCTTCACTTGTATTAGGTGATTTTATGCCACTAAAAAAAATTCCTTTGTTTCTTAGAATGGATTTACTGGCTGGAACATCCTTTCATCAGGATGTTGATCTGATCACCAAGGCCGATCTGAGCGTCAATTTTATTATAGGTAAGGGTGCTTTTGTAGGCCTTGGAGTGAGTGCTTTCTATCTTTACGGCAGGGAAGGTAAAGGAATCATTGACCACGTCAGCGATTTATCTACACAATTTGCATTTACCACAGGGTATAGGTTTTAAGTTTTCTTAACGCAGAGGGATGTTTTCCTCTGATAACTTGGTTATTATTTACCTTTCCCCTCGACAAATGACTCAATAAACCATATATTTGCCTCTCAAATCTAGTAACTCTTTTTTAAAGCAGAAGCTGGGGCCTATTTTTAATAGGTAAAAAAATCTCTCGAGGTATATTATGGCTCAAAAACAAGAACTAAAAGCAAGTTGGATGAAAGGTTACGACGTCGTCATTGGTGAAGACGTAGAAACTAAAGCAGCAACGGATTTTAGCGCGCTACTGGAAAGTTCTGTCTCTAAAAATTTTGAAGAAGGTGAAGTGTTCATGGGAACAATCATCAACATCGGTCAAGACTACGTAACTGTAGACATTGGTTACAAGCAAGAAGGTCTTGTATCAGTTAAGGAATTCCAAAACTACGATGGTTCACTAAAAATTAAAAAAGGTGACAAGATCGAAGTTTACTTAGAAAAACTAGAATCACACATGGGTAACCTAATCCTTTCTAAGGATAAGGCTGAAATCCTAAAAGCATGGGATAGAATCTCTCTAGCTTGCGAATCAGGTGAACCATTAACTGGTACAGTTATCGCAAAAGTTAAGGGTGGTCTTTCTGTGGATATCGGAGTTAAGGCGTTCCTTCCAGGATCACAAATTGACATCCGTCCAACTCGTTACCTAGATAAGTACATTGGTAAAACAATGGAATTCAAGGTTATCAAGTTCAACAAGAAACGTGGAAACATTGTTCTTTCTCGTCGTGCTATCCTTGCTGAAGAGCGTGGAAAAATGCGTGGAGAAATTCTTTCTCAAATCGAAGAAGGAATGGTTGTTAAAGGGATCGTTAAAAACATTACTGACTACGGTGCATTCATTGACCTTGGTGGTATCGACGGTCTTCTTCACATTACAGATATGTCATGGGGAAGAGTTAAACACCCAAGCAACATCCTAAACATCGGTGACGAAATCGAAGTTAAGATTCTTAAATTTGATACAGATAAAGAGAGAGTATCTCTTGGTCTAAAACAAGTTCAAGCTAATCCATGGGAAGAAGCTAAATCTAAATACATCCCAGGAACTAAAGTTGCTGGTGAAATCGTGTCTGTAAAAGACTACGGTGTATTCATTGAACTTGACGATGGAATCGAAGGATTAATCCACGTTTCTGAAATGTCATGGACAAACAAAATTAAGAACCCAACTAAGCACTTCAATGCTGGTGACAGAATTGAAGCTCAAGTACTAGACGTAGATGTTGAAAACAAGAGAATCTCTCTTGGTCTAAAACAACTTCAAGCAAACCCATGGGATGCTCTAGTTGCTAAGTTCAAAGTT
>JBEIPV010000123.1:0-8340 GCA_040376855.1 Bacteriovorax sp. | reverse complement strand
TTGTTTTTTCCCTCCTCCACGACCGCCGTAGAAGACGACAGAAATCTTTCTTCCAGTTCGCAGAAGAAGATTCACGATGAGGTGTCGTTCATCGTAGGGTGTTTTGGAAAGGACCAGGCCTTCGACTTTGGTTTGCATTATATTCCAGTTTAAGCTGCCCAATCGAGTTCAATACCTGAGAAACGTGCGACCGGCCTAAGCCCGCCTCGAACATCTTCGGTGTCTTGTAATTCAATCAGACCTACATCACATAAAAATTTTACATCAGTGTGAACATTCTTGAAATCTTTCTCTAATATTTTTGATAATTCATAGATTGAACGGGGTTTGAATCTTATAATAGTCTGAAGGATTTCAATTCTAGCACGCGACAAGATCCTGGTGGCGGTCTCTAAGTTCGCAAAAATAATTTCATCATTTTTTTGAATTTTTTTAGAAGAAATTTTAAAAGCTTGTTTCCATTCTTTTTTTAATTCACTTAAATCTCTTATGACTATTTTTGCTTTTTTAAGTTTCATAAAATAAATCCTCTCAATTGAACTTCATTCCAAAAATCATCAACTAATAAATCATAATCAATAAAAGAATACGGTTCTTCAGTATCAGCAATGTGTTTATGATGACCTTTTGGAAAATGATTATCAAAACCTACAACAATTTTCCCAGAGGCCGATTCAACACAAAAAAGTGAGTATTTGATGTTTTGCGGATAACATTTTGGATCATCTATTTTCCATATTTTTATCTCACATATGACCACCATTTTAGTCGTTGAGTGAATGAGAGTCAACTTTGAGCGGTATAATAACTCTGAACTCATATATGTATTTCAAACCATATATAAGTCATATTTCCACCCCTAAAAAATCCCCCAACAATATCTTCGCCTTATGTTTAAACCTCTCCCTCGAAGTCGTATGAAAAGCATCCGACGTGTACACCTGGTACTCACTTCCTTGCCTTCCCCCACGACCAATCATCTGCAGCCAAAAGTCGTAGTTCTTCACTTCGTAATCAATAAAAACTTTCTTAATTTCCGGAAGATTCACACCATGACTAAGTGTGGTCGTTGAAAAAATACAATCCAGTTTCCCTTCGCTAATTTTGACGGCTTCTAAAAAATTTTCAACTTCACCACCAACACACCCAACGGCCCGGAACCCCATACGTCTGGAGCGATCGACAAGTTCATCAACCTGGCTTCGATATGCACAAAAATAAAGAAAGATCTCATCCTCATTTTTCTGACGAATCTCTCTCCAGAAGGCCTTTTGAATATAATTAGGTTTGAGTCCTTTAAAACTCAACATGCGAGATGGTTCACGGTGAAGTTTATGATTTCCATAATCGAGATGAACCCAAAAATCCTGATAATAACTCAGGTCTTTTTTCATCTTGCCCATCACCTCTTCTGCCATGGTGGCCGTAACAGCAAGAATGGGAAAATAAAAATTTAGTATCGCTAAGAATCTGTCATGCAAAACCGGACGAAAATCTTCGCCCCAATGATAAAAGAGATGAAATTCATCTATAACAAAAAGAACTTTCTGATTTTGATTGCATAACTCTTCGATAAACTCTGTGTTTAAAAGTTCTGCCGTCGTGACCAGAAAACTTTTCTGGGCCTGCATGAATTTCTCACAAACTTCATCCAAAGCGATGTCACCTCCAGCAAGAAAAACATTCTTCTCATCTCTTTTTTTCAAATTTGAAAAGACTTCATTAGCGAGGGCCCGCAAGGGAGAAAGGTAAATGATTTTGAAATCGTATTCACGATAGAACTCCACCACCATCCGGGTCTTCCCTGAAGCGACAGGAGCTGTGAGTAAGGTAAAACATGAGGGGTGAAATAAATCGGGGATAAGTTTCATGAAAAAGTATTATTCAATACAATCCCATGCCTCTTATCCCCAACTATTGAAGATTTGGACGTGACTCTATCTTCTGTCTATTAATCTTTGAACTTGCCTTTCATTTCTTTCATGCGTGACTGCATAATCTCGCGGAATTCTTTATGCTTCTTTTTTAAAACATTTTCTTTGAAGTCTTCTCTGAATTTTTCATCTTCTTTATGAAAAGCTTTTTTCTTTTCCTTGATCTGTTCTTTTAATTCTTTATTGGCCTTTTTATCACCCGGCTTCATCTGCTTCCATAAAAGAGTCATCTCTGCATTGTTGGCCAATTTCTTTTCATACATTTCATTGATATGTTTTAAGTGCAATTCGCGCATTTCTTTAATATGGTCTTCTCGAAGTTTTGAGCTTTCATCTGCAAACTTGTTCATCTCCTCTACTGTCTGGGCGTCGTTTTTTGGCGCTTCGGCAAAGGCCACAGTTCCAAGGAGCATGGTCAGGGTAAGTACTGTATTTCTCGTTATGCTTAGTAAATTCGTCATCTTAGAACCTCCGTTTTTGTTCTCTTGTTAGTTATACGTGATGATTTTTGGAAAGTTTCACGAAACTTTTTCCCCTAACCGTCGTACTATAAGTGTATGGAAAACTTGCAAGTCATAAAGACTGCTCCTACAGATAATGAGTTAATGCAAATGTTTGCCGATCAAGATGATCAGGCCGCATTCGAGCGCCTGTATTATAAATACAAAGAGGCCCTAATTCGTTTTAGTTATGGTTATACGTTTAACCAATTTAAGGCAGAAGAAATTGTACACGACACTTTTTTAAAAGTTCACCGTTACAAAAGTAAATATGATCCACAAAAGTCTTTTCGAACATGGTTGTGGACGATTTGTAAAAATACCAATCTGGATGCTTTAGATAAAAACCCTAAACGCCACGATGAGAATTTTGATGATCTAGAAAGTGAATTAGAATCAGTTGATGAAAGTGCATTAGATGTTTTGGTGAAACAATCAACCAAAGAACATATTGCAGAGGTAATTAAAACACTTCCACTTTCTCAAAGAGAAGCACTTTTATTATGGATGAACGACGATTTGAATTTTGATGAAATGGGAAGCATTTTACAAAAATCTCCTCAGGCCGTAAAAAACCTGGTTCATCGTGCAAAAATTGGATTAAAAGCAAAACTAGGAGGCTCACTATGAGCAACAAATTAAAACAATCGTTAGTTGAAAAAATGGATATAAAATCATCTGCAGATTTTGATACTCGATTTTTTGAAAAGCTAGCAAAAGAGCAAAAACGCCCACGTGCTTTTGCCAGCTGGCTTACATGGGCCATTAGTGGTTGTGCGACAGCTTCAGTGCTTTTTATTGCGATTAACAGCTACAAAGTGCCTACTGCAACCTTTAACCACAAGGAGTACGTTGATACGGCCTTGGAAATTCAATCAGCTATGACTGATGATATTGTAAGCGACGAAACGTCTGACTTGACGAGCTCTTCTTACGATGAGATCTAGTTCTCATGAACTCACTTATCCTTAAAAATTCAGATGGAATCATCACTGATTCAAAAATTATTGCCCATATGTTTGAGACATTAAAGGCCAATACAGGCGATGTCTTCAAATGCACAATTTTAGACAAAGGCCTGTGTTTAGGAACGATCGAATCCCTAACTAAAAATGAATGCCGTTTAAAACTTTCAGATATCGGCCCTTCTCATCCACAATGGTTTAATCTGGTGGTTGGAATTTCTCGCCCACAGACAACTAAAAAAGTTTTAGAACACGCTACAACTTTTGGTGCTAAAAAAATTCATTTTTTCAAAGCAGCTTTGTCTGAAAAAAGTTATTTAGATTCAAAAGTTTTTGAAAGTCATGAAGCTGAAGAATACCTACTCGCAGGACTCTCACAATCAGCGATTTATGGCTCAATCCCAGAGCTGAAAACTGACAAATATAACCCAGCAGACAGCTACAGTGAAACTCCACAAAAGTTCATTCTGGACCTCAATGCTACAGAAAACTTCTTAGATTTAAGATCAAGTATCAACTTTGATACCCCGGTGACTTTAGCGATTGGGCCAGAGCGCGGCTTTATTTCTGAGGATATAGCTCGTTTCCATGCGGCAGGCTTTAAGAGTGTCAAGATTTCGTCTAGCATTCTTCGAGTGGAACATGCTATATATTCGGCGGTATCTCAGTTAGAATTGATTAGAGGAAGATATTAATATGCTAAGAAAACTAGAAATTTTATTTGATGAACAAGTTCGCCCGGCACTAGCTGCTCACGGTGGGAACGTTGAAATTGTCGACATCGATAACAACCAGGTTTTTCTTCGCCTTCAAGGTGGATGTCAGGGGTGCTCAAGCTCAAGCGCTACACTTAAAGAAGGAATTCAAACTCTGATTAAACAAAACTTTCCAGAGATTACAGACGTGATCGATCTTACAGATCACGAGACTGGAGAAAACCCTTACATGTAGTCATGGGCCTTGTGATACACACTGATAGTTTTAAGTGCACACTGTTTCCAGCTCCATTCATTTTGAAATTCACTCAAGTTGACCTTTTTTAAATTTCCTTTTTCCATAATCATCTGAACGTTCGAAGCAATGTCTGCAGGATCTGCAGGATTGCTTTGATAACAGTAACCTTTTCCGATTTCATTCAATGAACTTGTATTGCTCGTGATGATATTCGTATTTGTTGCCAGCGCCTCAAGTACAGGAATACCAAAACCTTCATACCAACTGACAAACATCAGGCAGCTTGTCTCTTTCATGGCGTATTCTTTTTCTGCATCACTTAAGTAACCTGTAACATGAATGTCACTTTTATATTTTGAAGTAGAGATGTAATTCATAATCTCTTGAGCATTAAATCCTGCTCTCCCAGAGAGAATAAACACCAGGTCTGTATGTTTTCCTTTTAAAATTTCAAAGGCCTTAATCTGATTGATCAAATTTTTTCTTTCTTCAATATTTCCAATGAAAAATAAAAAAGGTCGCCCTTTGGCAATATCCTTAATTAAATTTGGTTTTGATTCATCAACAATATGTTGGTGATTAAAATGATTTCCGTGATAAACGACATCAATCTTAGACTCTGTCTTAGGGAAGTATTTTATAATCTCAGACTTCGTAAACTCAGAAATCGCAATGATTCTCTGGACATCACTTTTAAGAGCGTGAGTCATGATCTCAATACGTTTTTGTGCAAACTTTGGATCTATCCATTTCCCTACAAAAGGCTGCATATCGTGAATCGTCACAACACGTGCACCTCTCGACCTGGTGCTGAGTTTGTGATCAGTTCCATGGTAAACAATATGCTTATCAAATAAAAAAGGTGGGAGAGCTTTCACGCTTGAGTGAACATGACCCTCAACAATGCTGGCCTTTGAAAGCCTGCTCCACTTTAAAACTGGAGAAACATCAGAACCTAGTTGCTTTTTTACTTCTAGGAATAAATTTTTATTATAAACCCCAATTCCTGAGACCTGAGCATTTGTCAAAGGGGAGCAGTCTAAATATACTTTCAAGGTAGAATCCATTCTTATTGTGAGTAAAATTTGATAAAATTAACAGTGGCCATCATAACGTACAACGAAGAAAACAACATTGGTCGTTGCATCAGCTCTGTTCTCCCAATTGCCGACGAGATTTTAGTCGTCGACTCTTTTTCAACTGATAAAACAGAAGAAATCGCCACTTCAATGGGTGCAAAATTTGTTAAAAACCCATTTGCTGGCCACATCGAGCAAAAAAACTACGCTTTGAACTTATCAACTCATGAGTACGTTCTCTCTCTCGATGCAGATGAAGCGCTTTCTCCTGAACTCTTAGAACAAATCAAATTAGTAAAAAATAATCCTGAGCTCAATGGTTACAGATTTAATCGTTTAACAAACTATAATGGGCACTGGGTTCGTCACTCGGGATGGTATCCAGACACCAAGCTGCGCTTAATTAAAAAAGGCAAGGCCTTCTGGGGAGGAGAAAATCCTCACGATATTCTGCAGATGCAAAATCCTGAAAAAGTCGGATTTTTAAAAGGCGATCTTCTCCATTACAGTTATGATTCTATCTCTGCTCATGTTATACAGACTGATAAATTTACAACGATCGCTGCCCGTGCAGCTTTCAAACAAGGCAAGAGATCAAGCATTTTTAAAATTGTCACTCGTCCGATATTTAAATTTTTTCGTGACTACTTTTTTAAAAGAGGTTTTTTAGATGGACGTTACGGATTCGTTATCTGCTGTATCAATTCACTCTACGCTCTTTTAAAATATGCAAAACTTCATGCACTTCAAACTGGTAAAGAAATATGAAAATCGTTTTTTCTCATAATGGAATCCTTCCCGTTATTGGCTACGGCGGAATTGAAAGAATCCTTTTCTGGCACATGGTAGAGCTTGCTCGCATGGGTCACCAGGTTGTGCTTATCGGCCACCCTGAATCTCGCGTCCAAGATTATGGCATCGAACTTATTCCCATGAATGGGACAGCTCAAGAATGGACTGAGCAGGTTCCTGCAGACGCTGACATTATTCATTTAAGTTATAATTATAAAGTCCCTGGCAAGATCCCGACGATTGTTACGATTCACGGTAACGGAAAGATTGGTGAAGTCTTCGATAAAAATGCTGTCTTTGTTTCTAAACGACATGCTGAAATCCATGGGTCTGATCAATTCATTCACAATGCCATTGATCTGTCTGAGTACCCATACCATCCAAAAAGCAAACGAGAATGGAAAAACTTTCTATTTTTAGCAAAAGCTTCATGGCGTGTAAAAAATTTAAAACACTCTGTAAGTGCGGCAAGAAATGGAAAAAAACATCTTCATGTGGCCGGTGGACGCTGGTGGGGACTATCACGTTATGTTCACAATCATGGTATCGTTGGTGGTGATGATAAGATGAGCATCATTCGTTCATGTGACTTCATGGTTTTTCCAGTGAGATGGGAAGAGCCCTTTGGGATCGCTGTTATCGAAGCGATGTCTCAAGGCCTGCCAGTGATTGGATCTCCTTACGGAAGTCTTCCTGAGCTTATTACAAAAGAAACAGGCTTCATTGCTAAAAATCATTTTGAACTTGAAGCTCTAGTATCAGGAGATCACTCTGCAAAGTTTGATCCTGATGTCATTAGAAAATATGTTGAAGATAATTTCGCCATTAGAAAACATGCCGAAAGCTACCTGGAGCTTTATAAAAAAGTTGTGAATGGAGAAAGCTTAAATTCCACTAATCCAACATACAAACTGACTCAAAGAGCGGAAGACTTACTCCCGTATTAGTTTCATAGGTATACAAATTATCTGAAAGAAACAGTCGCCTATTCTCAAGAAATAAAACCATTTCTTGAGAGAATTTTCATTGTGTCTCACTGTAAAATAAGTATAACTTAAACTTGAAAGAGCTGAAGAATAGACTTCAACCTTTGTTCAAGTAAGGCCATGGCATTCAAACAACATATAGATAATACTTTTCGTATTGATCCCGGCCCCACTCCCATTTTTAAAATGGCACTCTCATCACTTGCAATGACGGTCCCTTTAATCATAGGGTATTTTAACAATCATCTTTTTGTTTCGATGATCGGCGCCTTGATGGGACTGCTTATTTATCTTAACGACCATTTTGGAAGTTTTTTATTTCGAATCAAACATCTTCTCACGGCTTTTATTTTTTTAAGCTCGGGTTTTGCTATTGGGGCCTACAGTGCTGGCCACAATACGCTTATCATAATCCTGCTTTTTATTCTTAGTTTCTGTGTAGGAAAATCTAAAGACTATGGCATTGAGCTCGAAAAAATTATGCTCTTTGTGACATTACAATTTTTAACAGCGGCCTCATCCCCTATTTACAAAACTGAATTGATGGCGCTCTTTCAATACGGCTCACTTGCTTTAGTCAATTATCTTATCTGGGCTTCAATTATTTTTTTGATTACAAAACATCAAGCTTTACCGATAACAAGTAAACGTGAAACTTTTAGGAAAATTATATCTCAAAATAAAACCCTTAAATTTCCTTTAATTTGTGCCATCTTTGCCTGTGTGGGTTACATCGCGGCCAATGAGCTTGAGTTTTCTCATCCATACTGGATTATTGGGACATACTTAATTGTCATTCTTCCTGATAGCTATCAAAGTATTTATAAGAGCAGTCAGCGCTTAATTGGGACTATCATTGGAGTTGTTCTGGCCTCTATTGTCCTGACTTACGTTCATGATCCCCGCATCCTTATGGTCCTAGTCTTTCTCTTTTCATTTTTAATGCCCGATGGGATTTCAAAAAATTATTGGGTCGGAAATGTTTATATCGCCGCTCTGATTATGTTCTTTCTTGAATTAGGTGTCCCTAATTCGACTTCAACAGACCATTTAGGTTTTTGGAGAATTGTAGATATTGGGATTGGATCATTATTGGGAATTATAGCTGCTCTATGGATCAGGCCTGAACT
>JBEIPV010000199.1:0-3360 GCA_040376855.1 Bacteriovorax sp. | reverse complement strand
CTCCAGGATCGCGGATAATAACGTCGCACTCAGGGCCACGTCCTACAGTGAGTTTAGAAGAAAGACGAACTTTTGTTTCTCCCCCATCTGGAAGAGTGAAAACTAAGTAGACTGCCATTATCATATCCTCGCGATATTGGTCCTGGAGTCTACATTATGAATGATGTAGAAAAAAAATCTAGTCAGAATTATAAAATATTAAACGTGCCTATTCTTCGGGGCTAAACCTAACATTAAATACCAACCAATAATGGCAGATCCGCCTGCTCCCAATAGAGGCACAGGATAATTACCAAGTTCTGTCACAATTAGTTGAGCGATTAAATAAAAAATAAAAGCTATTGAAAGGACTCTCTCGCCTTTAATTGCGAAGTGAATGAAGGGATAAAAAGCTGCTGCTAAAACAACAAATAATCCAAGGTATCCAACTGGGCCGAAATCGTAAATCATCACCAATACATCTTGAACTTGATCAACAGGTTCAAGTAAATCAACTCTATTCCATCCTAAAAATCCAACAAGTCCTACAATAAGAAGTGCACCTAATCGAATCGTCCATGGGATCTTGTTCATAGCAAACATTACAAGCGCGGCCACGCCAAATGCACTCAGTTGACCTGCATCTGGTTGCATCGAAAGAATCAATCCCGTCACACATAAAATCACTAGTGCATAAGTCACAAAGTGTTCGCGAAGCAATTGGTTGATTGAATATAAAACCAAAGGAAGCACAATCATTGAAACGTTGATATCAACAGTTCCGATTTGAATCCATCTATAAACCATGTTGATGCCAGGAAAGAAAAAGCAAATCGCCATAAGGCCGATGCAAGAAAAGGCCGCGATAAGAAGTTCCTTCTTAATTCTTTTTTTCCATTTAAAGATAACCAGCATCGCTAGTGGGATACCTACAATGATTCCGATGGCGTTTGTGAAAAACACATCTGATGGGATTTCAAAATATGTGACGGCGATAAGTCCCATGATCGTAGCTACAATTGGGCCGAGGAAAAACAATGTCGAAGCTGCTCTTAGATGATTTTTCATACAATAAGTGTAAACACGCCCAAGTTAGTCTGACAACATGTATGCGTTAAGAAGCTGTATTATCTTAATCTACGCACCGCCATTTGCCCATCCGACCAGGCCTGTTATAGAAGTTCGCAAGACTTTCTTCGGAGGATTTATGAAAAAAATGTTACTCGCGTCTTTTTTAGTTCTGGGCCTTGTTTCATCTCTTCACGCAGATGAATACGGCTTCAGTGTAATGCCGCCAAAACAAGCTGAGTATCTAAGATACAACGGCGTTTCAATTAACATCACTCGCGTTGATGACCGTTTGGTTTCAAGACGTGCGACAGCTTATTACGATGCCTCTTTAACTAACCCATACAACCGTGGGATTCGTTGTAACATCGAACTGACAAGTTCACGTGGGACAAACGACAGATACGAAGTGATCGCGACGAAGAGTCATACGGGCGTTTATGTTCCGGCAAAATCTATAACTAAAGTTTGTGGACACATCGAAATTAAACACGGGCGTGGTGACGATGGTCTTCAATGGGTTGAATCAAAAGGTCATTTAGTAAGAGCAAGTAATTGCTTTTTTGTTGATTAATAAATTGCTACTATAGCGCTCATGAAAAACTTCTTTGTAAAACTTAAAAACTTTTTAACAGATACAGCAAATGATGAGCGCATCCCAACTCGTGACAAAAAAGTCCTGGTGGCGATGGTCGCACTCTTGATCTCGCCACTGGATATCATCCCCGATTGGATTCCCGTCATCGGTTTACTCGACGACGTTATTATCCTGGCCTTAATTCTCGATTATTTCTTTGAAGTGTTGGATCAGAACATTCTTTTAAGCCACTATCCGTGGGGGATGAAGAGTTTCGCCCGCCTTAGAAGAATTGCGGGCGTACTGTCTTTTTTCGTTCCAAACATCATCAAAGACAATCTTTGGAAGTATACGAGAGATCCGTTTTAGAAAAGATTCGCTTTTACGTTTAACTCCACCTGATTCACACTTCCTGTGTCGGGGCGCTTAATCGTCGAGAAAATCATCTCAATATCTGCAGGCACGTAGTAGAAAAGATTCGTCTTTAGTACCGGACCAATGAAAAATGAGTGGATCGTCTTATTGTCGAATCTCTTTCCTGCCAGAAAAATTCTATCTGCCGCCATCATCTCGCGGCCTAATAAAAGATGGGCCTCTTTTAAAAATACCGGGAAAAATCCATGTCCGCGGTAGATGTACCAGAAGTTCCAGTCCAGGTATAAACGGGCCGTGAAGATCTCGTTTCCGTAAGCGTTACCATATGGAAGACCGTAGAATTCATGCCAGCGCACGTTTGAAATATCAGTTGTTCCCCCACCAAAAAGAGTTCCACCTCTGATTGGTTTTTTCATCAGTTTTCCGTAAGAAGTCTGCATTCCTCCTGAAACTCTGTCGTGAAAGCGGCCTTCTGCTGATAATCTCGATTGAGTGTTGATGTAGCTGTCATAATTATCAGGGGCATCGTTTCCAAATCTAGTTTGGAAATAAAGGCCTTGAAAAGCATCATCAAAACTTTGAGCATTATAAGTCACGATCGCTGTCGCGCCCACTTTATCAATTGTGGTTGAAGTTGCAGTCGTAAAATCGTTAGTAATCGTCTGCCCTAAAAACACTCCCGGTATCACCATCCAGCGCTTTAGTAAAAATGTGTACTGAGTTCCGATGGCCATTTCAGTTTTATCGTTAATTTTTTCGCTGAAGTCAGTTTTTGAATACTCTTGATTAAAAAAGGCACTCGCGCTCCAAAGATCAGACACACTTGAAAACTTATGAACATAATCCAGACTTCCACCTACTTTACTCTCAGTTGGGTAAGTCAGAACTGTGGCATTTAAAACATTCAAATTCATCGGGTCAGAAAATTGTGTCATCGCTCCAATGCTAAATAAGTTTTCACTTGAACCAGTTGCTAAAAACCAATAGTGCGGAAGTAAATGATTCCATTGTGGGAAGTTCTCAGCTGGAGTATTTTCTAATGTATCAGGTGAGACCATATCTTGGAAATTAGCGGCCACAGTTGATGATGTTACCGGAGCTGAGATGTTTCTCTTTATATAGGCCATAATCTCAGGCAATCCCATTTCTTTTGTTTTTAAACGGGTATCTAAAACCAAAACTCTATCGTTTGTGATTTCAGAAAATGTCACTCTATCCATGACACCTTTAGCGACATTACTTGTTGTGATCTTTTTTAAGTCATCGCTGATTTCAATAAGCTTTAATTCATCTTTTGATCTGACGACTACAAATGTTTCACTAATTGATGGGAAGTCAAAATAGTTTTTTGATTCATAAAT